>JABSRA010000168.1 GCA_013215445.1 Oceanospirillaceae bacterium | reverse complement strand
TAACCTGGAACATTATTCGTTTCATGTTCGAATTGAGCAAAATCTTCATGGCCTTGTAGTCCCCAGTAAAAGCGCAATGAAGAGTTAACTTCAAATTTTGTATTGACTTTGTAAATCATTGCCAGTTTGGTTATGTGGTTGAACAAAGCCGCGCTGCGGCAGGCTTCGCCTTTTTTTTACTTTTAAGTCCATATTCTTCTTGGCTCATTTAGAACACATTCCGTGTTCTGGCCTTTAATACCAAGGAGAATATTATGGATAACTTATCCAACTTCAATTCTTATTACGAACAAATGCACCAAGCTCTGATACTTCAGGGTAAGCAACCCAAAACAGTCGAGTCTTATCTGCGTACTCTTCGGCGAGTTCGCGATCGCTTACACAAGCCTTTAGATAAATTAAAGCCTACTGATCTTAAGATGTATTTTGCCGAACTGCTGGATACTCATTCCTGGAGCACAGTAAAAATTGACCGATGTGCTTTAGTTTTCTTTTACACTCATGTCCTCGAACGTGAGTGGCAGTGGATCAAAATCGTTAAAGCACCTCAAGTAAAAACGATCCCGGATGTTCTCACTCAAGATGAAACAATCCAGCTGTTAAATCAACTGGAGAAGCCTCGTTATAAAGCCTGTCTGGCGGCGATTTACTCTATGGGTTTGCGTATATCAGAAGCCTTGCGACTAACGCCGGCTGATATCTGTTCTAAAACCATGCGTGTTCATATTCGCAACAGTAAGGGCAACAAAGATCGATTGGTTCCATTGCCGGCAGTAACGTTACATTTATTGCGAGCGTATTGGGCAACCCATCGCAATCCTAATTTGATTTTCCCTAAATTCTCGGGTACGGCTTACCGGATTTCTAAAACCATTGACCATATGGATAAAGGCGGTGTTCAAGGAGCGATGAAAGCAGCTCTTGCTGATAGTGGTATTTCCAAAAAGATAACGGTTCACAGCTTGCGTCACAGCTACGCGACCCATTTGATAGAAATCGGCGTTAATCTGCGTATTATTCAGGAAATTCTTGGTCATAGCAGTCCGGTGACTACGGCAATTTATGCTCAGATATCTAAGCCTGCGATTGATGATTCAAAGGAGGCAATAAATCTGTTGATGCAGAATTTGGCTAATTTGTTATGAGTTTATTAGTCGATGTAATTACTCGCAATAGCGATTTTATTTATAGCGGTCAATTAGATAATGACCAATTTAAGGCTCTAAATTGTATGCGCATCTGTCGGACTGCAGAAGCTCAGGGAGCTCTTTACAGTTGTGATAAATGTGAATCATTTAAATTCGTACCTCATTCCTGCGGTCATCGCTTTTGTCCTCATTGTCAAAATTATAAAACCACACTTTGGTTGCATCGCCAAAAGTCGAGGCTTTTGCTATGTGATTATTTTATGATCACATTTACACTGCCCAGTGAGTTCCGTAAGGTTCCAAGGAAAGACCTACGGGCTTTTTATAATGCCTTTTTTGATTGCACTTCGGCGGCAATAAAAGAACTTGCACAAGACAAACTAAAGGGCAGCCCTGGTATGGTCGGTGTCTTGCATACCAATGGGCGTAGCTTAAATTCTCATGCCCACATTCATTACATCGTTCCCGCGATAGTATTGAACAAGGATGAAAGCACCCTAAAGAAAGTCAGTGCAAAATTCTTCTTGCATCAACAAGTTTTAGCAAATTTATTTCGCGGTAAATTTCTTCGTAAACTTAAAGAGCTTGAGATTCCATTTCCGGGTTACCTTTATGGTAGAAATTGGCAAGCTGATTGTGATATCAAAGGCAATGGTAAAAATGTTCTGGAATATCTTTCTCGCTATCTGATTAAAGGTGTTGTTTCTCCGAAAGCGCTGTCGGAAGTAAACGGAGAAATTAATCTGCGTTATAAAAACAGCCAAACGAAGAAGATGACAAACATGCAGTTTGATGACGAGACGTTTCTCAAACGGCTTGTCCAACACGTATTGCCAAAAGGCTTGCGGCGGGTTCGAGAGTATGGTTTTCTGGCTCCTGCTGGGAAAAAGATGTTACAAAGGTTACAGCTGCTTTTACAGGTTAAACTCCCAGATGAACCTCCACCGGAACCTCCTAAGGTTACTTGTTCGTGTTGTAAGGGCGAAATGCGCATGGTTCTTCACAAGATTTCAGCCAAGTGGTTTAAGGAGAAAATTGAACCGTTTATCAAAGGTCGATCATCGCCTCAAATAATGACGTAAGTATAACAAAGTAAAAATTGAGGTTGTCTTTTTGATCTACGTCATAGATCCCTTATGTCAAAATCAGTTCAAAAAGGCAATTTTTACTTCAAAAAAGAGATTTTCTCACATCCTTTTTAAGGATTAAAAGAATCGATCACAGACGGCAGAAATTATGGTTTAGAAGCTTACATTTTAAGCCATTTTTGAGTGATGTATTCTTTCCGTCAGATTACTCTCAAAAAGCTAAATACATATAACGCACCTGATGCATCGGGCTTGTCCAACCATGGATTAAGATTCAGGCAAGCTGAATCTAATCTTATTCGTTGGATACCTTTTCTCATCCAGTAAATTACTCACCATGACATAGCTGACCAATTCACCGAATTCATTCAACTCTTCATAACGAACTAAGCGCAGCTTGAACTTGTCACCTGCCTTGATTCCCGCTTCGGCAATACACTTTTTATGCCTGGCTGTTGTATTTAAATGGGAGGATCTCACAGTCAGTTCGACAATATCCTCATCTTTGCCGCTATCTAAAAATTCGTCGATGTATTTTTGTTTTTTAGCACGGCAAATGTATTTTTTACCACTTCTATTAAGAAATAGAAGAAACCACAATGCATGATAACCGCGGTCGAAAACCATGAGGTCGGCTTCGCTGTCTACTCTGTCGAGATGCTGAATGGCAAACTCGGGTTCGCTATAAAGGTTTGAA
>JABSRA010000167.1 GCA_013215445.1 Oceanospirillaceae bacterium | reverse complement strand
TGAAAATTTTTCTGGCTATAGCCGAGCATAATAATTTAATGGCGGCCTCAAAAGCACTGAAAATGAGCCATTCTACGGTGTTTCGACGGCTGCAAAGTTTAGAGGAAAATGTAGGCTCGCTCTTATTTGAGAGGGAGAACGGGATTTATCAGCTGACAGAATTAGGCGAGGATTTAATTCGACTTGGTAAAAGCGTGGCCAACAGTTTTGATGATATAGAGCGGCATATCATCGGTCGAGATATGAGCCCACGTGGAATAGTTAAAATCACTAGTCCTACTAGTTTTGCCTACAACCAGTTACCTGTTTTTTTGGAAAAATTTAAGCAACTACACCCTGCAATTAAACTTGAAATATTGGTTTCTGATCAAGAGATCAATATGCGTAATCGCAATGCGGATATAGCCTTACGTGTCACTTCAGCCCCACCGGAGTTTTTGGTCGGCCGTCAGATCAAAGAAAATAAATGGGCGGTATACGCCAGTGAAAAGTATTTAAAAAAGCATGCAAGGCCTACAGAGTTAACTGATCTGGCTACCCATAAATTTATCGGCGCTGCTGGCCATTTATCTAGTAGAGAAGCTTTTAAGTGGATGGATAAAAAGCATTCAGATGCCATTTGGATTCGTAGTGATGATCTAGTCGCAATGTCACATATGGCGGGTGCCAGCTTAGGCTTGGCTATACTACCGGATGATTTACAGACACCGAGCATCGAGCGATTATTTACTTTCAAACCCGCAACAGCTAATACACTGTGGATTCTTACCCACCCAGATCTTAGAAAAGTAGCGAGAATAAAAATTGTAATGAATTTTTTAACCCAAGCCTTCGCAGAAACTTATTAACAGTGTCAATCACGGCGGATCAACCCAGCAGAAACGCTACTTACTTACTCGGCGTACAACTAATAAGCCAATATATATCCCAGCTTCGTTTATCAATCCAAACCTGGGATTTATAGCTCCATAGTCGCTACGCCTGCTATTATCCATTGGTTTGAAACCTCAGCTTTAGCGAGCCTTTACGCCAATTAAAAACTGTATTGGTTTGGTTTGGCTTGAGAGTCTAGAAGCATAATCTAATCGGGTATCTATAGATTATGCATGCAAATGCGCAGATACCAGCATGATGGCTGAAGCTAGATAGTTATTCACTCAAATTCGTTACCTTTTGGATCGGGCAATAACCAGCAATCCCGTGCAGAGTATCGCGATGGCAAACATCATCTGCTGAGTGATCTGTTCATCAAACAAAAACGCTGCCAGACTCATGGTGACTATGGGTACTAATAGCGAATAAGGTACCACTTGTGCCACGGGGTGACGCCGACAGAGCCAGGCCCAGCAGCCGTGGCTGATTATGCTCGAGACGATCGTCGAATAGAGCACTGCTAAATATCCCTGTGAGGTCACATTGCTTAGGGTGGTAAAAGGGGAACCCTCAACGGAATAGGCGATTAAACCGACCATGGGAGCGCCAAAAATAGCGCTCCAGCCGATGATATCTATCGGGCGAATATCGCGGGGCATCGAGCGCAGTAATACGGAATATAAGCCCATAAACATGGCGGAGAGAGTGGCTACCATTAAAGCGAGACTGGCACCGAGTAAATTGGGCTCGTAATATAAAATTATCATCGCGCTAAAGGCCATTAGTAAGCCAATAATGCGGCGTCGTCCCGGCCTTTCTCGCAGTAGTATCCAGGCAAAAAGTAAGGCAAAAGCAGGGTTCAACTGAATAAATAATGAAATAGCGGAAATATTGGTAGTTAACGCAGAGGCGAGAAATAACAAGCCAAAGTGGCCGGGTACTAATGCCAAGGTAATCCACAGGTAATATTTAAGATGCGGAACAGGATTGCGTAAAAAAACGACTAATAATACACCGACTAAGCACAGCCGAATAGTCAGTGCCGTCCAACTGGGGATTTCTAAAACGGCGTATCTAATGGCTAAAAAGTTACCTCCCCAACCCAATAATGCAACGGCTAGGGCAAGAAAGTCCAAGGCTCTCCAAGGATGGTTGCTCAATGTAGACACGAAAGTTTAAACCTCTAAAGAATAGATCTTTTTTAAATAGCGAAAGTTGAAGCACAGTGCCCAATTGCAATGGAGCGTACCCAGAAGCAGCCTGCCAGAGTGATGCTAGGCACTTTGCCCTGACACTGTGGGAAAAAATGCAGAGGTTATCGCATTTAAAAGCTAGATTCAAGAGAGATGAACAACGCCAGCCTTATTGTCTCCCGCTCCTGGGGGTATGAGTTGCCTAGCAGTAAAAGTCATGGGGATATTTGTATTGGTCGACGTTAGCTTAATCTGGTCGGGTAATAAAGGTGCGTACTAGCGTGCTGCAAAGTGAGCTGATTCTCAAATGTTAAGCAAGGCAATGACAGGTCGAAAGCGGCTTATTTTGAAACCATGTCCTCAATTAATTCTCTGTGTCTAAGCGCATTTATCAGTGAATTGTTTATCACATAGGTTGTTTTTTTCTCAAAGGTGGCGCACTTTACTGCCAAGTGATATTCTCGGTTTTTATTAGATTCAGCTGTTTTATCGGGGGAAGCTCACCGCTTTCCGCTCTCATCTTTTTTGCAACAAGACGCAAAAAAGTCGCCAACAAAAATCTGCTCGATAAGCCGGGCGGTAGTACAGGATAATTCAGTGATAGAACGTAAGCGTGGTATTTATAATGGACGAAATAAGTCCTCTGCATATAAAGAGTTAATCTGGACTGTCGCGACATCTTCAGATACTTGTTTAGATATCAAAGGACAAACTAAATTAGCATTAGATACAATTCAACATAATCTAGTTGAGCTAGGTAGTGACAAAAGTCAAATAGTATCTGCTCAAGTTTATCTTGCTGATATCAACTCTAAAAAATTAATGGATACTGTCTGGTGTGAATGGTTTGGTGACAACCCTCAGGATTGGCCACAAAGAGCCTGTCTGGGTGTAGATCTTGAAGGTGATGTGTTAATTGAAATAACGGTCACGGCTGTGCGTTAATGTACTGCCAACAAGCTAAGGAAGTAGCGAATAAGTCCCCAAATGTTCCCTGTGGATAACTAAGCGGTTAAATCCGCGGAAGAATGCGAAGTGAAT
>JABSRA010000166.1 GCA_013215445.1 Oceanospirillaceae bacterium | reverse complement strand
ATAAACGCACCCAGCGGGTAAAGGCTTTTTTAAACGACAGTGATTGTCAGCAACAGTATCCGGATGAATATGCTTTGTTAGCGCCGATTATGCAGGGCGCTGCTATTTTGTATGTGGTTGATGCCTCAAGGCCATACTCTGAAGATTATGAGGCGGAAATGGAAATTTTGCGCTGGACGGGCCGACCTAGTATGGCGCTGATCAATCCGATTAATAATACTCAATACCTTGAGAGTTGGCAGCAAGCATTGGGGCAATATTTTAGTTTAGTCAGAGTGTTTAATGCGGTGAGAGCTGACTTGAACCAGCACATCCAATTACTCGAAGCATTTACCTTGTTGCACTTGCCTTGGGCGAACCAGCTCAATTTAATTATTGATGCGTTTAAAGAGCAGCGCGAAACTCAAAAAAAACAGAGCTGCGCAATCGTTACGCAATTGCTAGAAGATTTGTGCGGCTATCAATTGCATCAAAAAGTCCTTAATAAGCAACAGGCTGATCATCTAAAACCACTGTTAAATCGACAGTATTACCAGTGGATGCGCCAGCGTGAGGCAAGGGCCCACGATCAGTTACAGCATCTCTACCGACATGAACTGTTGCAGCGAGAGCAGAGTGCTCTAGCACTTGACGATGATCTCTTTGATACCCAAAAATGGTTTGCCTGGGGGCTGAGTAAGTCCCAGTTGACTAAAGTAGCGGCAATTGCGGGAGCGAGTGCCGGGGGTGCCATAGATCTAGCCGTCGCCGGTCATTCATTTTTCTTAGGGGCAATAACCGGGGGATTACTTGGTTCTGCGACTGCTTGGCTCAGTGGTGATAAGCTTGCCGATATAAAGCTCAAAGGTCTGCCTCTGGGTGGTTACGAGGCTCGTCAAGGTCCTATGCGTAATAGCAACTTCCCCTACGTGGTGCTGGCTAGATTTTTGTTTGTGTATCGTGCCCTACAGGGCAGAAATCATGCGCAGCGAGAAAATTTATTGTTAGAGGACCAGCAAGTTGCCCAGCTTATTGAGCAATTACAATCCGCTCAGCGTCGCAAATTATATAAAGCATTGGATAAATTGAGTAGACAAAAGTCTAGTCCTGATTTAGTCGAAGTATTGCTGCCGCTCTTTGTGATAGACGAGGGCCACGAGAGTGAATAGCTTAGGAGATGTCAGTTACCAGACTAGTGTAAAGGAAAACTGAGACAAATCATATGGCTCTCAATAGAGCAGTGGATACACCATAAAAACGCTGGCTCTGCATTTGTACGAATTCACCGCTATCAGCCAGTCTTTGATGTTGGTGATGGTTAATTGTGTCTTCAAACAAGGCATTAGGCGATTGTATCCTTATCCCAATTATCTCTGCGCTGCCCATAACGCTGTTTAAGTTGACTGATTGATATCAGTAGGCCCCTGTAGTGAGCGTGCTTATGAATAAAAGTGTCGGGTTGTCATTTCTAGATCTAGATCAATGAAATTTCACGATTATCAGTGCGATAATCACGGTCACTAAAACATTCTGATTAGATTCAACAGCGAGACGCTTAAAAGGGTGGAAGATGAAGTGGCTGTGCTGAACTAGCAGCATTTTTCTGCAGGCAGCTGCGCACTCAGATCGAAGGTAGCAGAGTTCGATGCGTTTCTTCTATACTGACGTGTATTTCACTAGCTTGTGCTGGCGCTCGGGTTGCTGCTGAGTCTTAACGAATCCTAAAATGGGTATACAAACGTGGAAACTGAACTTTCAAAATTACAGTGGAATCAAATATTAGCCTCTGGTGATCGAATATTTATTGGCTCAAATGCTGCTGTTCCCACCGCGTTAATTGATGATCTTATCGATAGGGGACGCGCGCTAACGGATCTTGAACTGGTCCATATCCTCACTTTAGGTAAACCCGCATGGGCAAAGCCAGAATGCCGACAGCAGTTTAAGATAAATTCGATGTTTTTGGGCGCTGGAGTACGAGAAGAAGTGGCCGCCGGTTACGCCGATTACACCCCCTGCTTCTTATCTGAAATCCCCTCATTATTCAGCGAGGGGATTTTAAAGCTGGATGTCGCCTTGATCATGGTTAGCCCCGCAGATGAATTTGGTTATTACTCGCTGGGAGTGTCGGTAGATATTGTTAAGTCGGCGGCAAAGGCAGCGACCCTGGTGATTGCCCAAGTTAATCGACAGATGCCGGTTACTTATGGTCAATCCTTCATACATCGCGATGAAATTGACATTTTCTTCCATTGTGATGCACCGCTAGAGCCGCTTCCGGCCAGTATTATCGATCCTATTACTGAGCAAATTGGTCAGTATGTTTCACTGTTAATTGAAGATGGAGACACGTTGCAGCTGGGCATAGGGAAAATTCCAGATGCAGTGCTGCGTTACTTATCTCAGCATAAAAACTTGGGGATCCACACTGAGATGTTCAGTGATAGTTTGATTGAGCTGGTTGAGGCTGGCGTGGTTAATAACAGTAAAAAGAACTTCAACCACGGGAAAATAATTAGTAGTTTTTGTATCGGTAGCCAGAAATTATATGATTTTGTGGATCGTAATCCGCACATAGAATTTCACCCCTCCGAGTACGTAAACTCTCCTGTTAATATTGCTAATAATGACAATATGGTGGCGATCAATAGTGCCATAGAAGTGGATGTAACCGGCCAAGTAGTATCAGATTCAATAGGTTATAGGTTTTATAGTGGCATTGGAGGGCAGGTAGATTTTATCCGTGGGGCTTCTATGAGCCGTGGCGGAAAACCGATTATTGCGCTGCCATCTACCGCCAAAAACGGCACTGTTTCTAAAATCTGTGCCTATTTAAGTGAGGGCAGTGGCGTTGTCACCTCAAGAGGAGATGTGCATTATGTGGTGACGGAATATGGGATTGCGGTCTTACGGGGGAAAAGTATTAGAGAGAGAGCACTAGAGCTAATTAAAATAGCCCACCCAAAGTTCAGAGATGAATTGCTCGAGCAAGTTCGCGTGCATATGCGGGTGCCTCAGTATCAAACGCGTCCTCCTACCGTCATCCGGGAAATGGGCAAGCTCAGTGATATAAAGATCAACTTAAAAGACCAGAGCGTGATTTTAAGGCCGTTAGTGCCTGCTGATGAGACTAGCTTGCAGAGGTTTTTTTATTCGCACAACAA
>JABSRA010000165.1 GCA_013215445.1 Oceanospirillaceae bacterium | reverse complement strand
TTTTCATGACTGAAGCCCTTTAATTAAAGTGGCAAGCCATATAGGACAAACACTGTTCGGTAACATCACAGTCGCCGCTGGTGTACAAAGCTTTAAATCAGGCTCTGTTAACTCGGGTGGATTTATTTTTACAAATTCTTGAGGTTTAACTTCTGATTTTTCCAAGTTAAAAAGGTTTCTGTAGCGGTAAAATGTTTTACTGTTAATTTGCTGCTGACGACAAAATTGTGTGATATTCAGATCACTTGCTTCGTGTCTTTCAATAATATTCAACCATTTTTTTCGGTTTGATGCTTTCATCGGTATCCCCTGCTATTAATACTATAGAGAGGTTAACTGATGCGAAAATAATTTAAAATGTGTGGTTTATAAGACGCTTACCTTTAGTGCGCATTGTTGACGTTAGCGGGTTGTTATTATTAAGGTCAGCATTATGATCTTATAGCGGACTAAAACCTTTTGTTTCTATCACGCTTTGGGGCACATAGTGAGTTAGGTTTTATGGCGATTTGTGCTCATCACTAGCTAAAACAGAAATCTTGTAAAAGGCAGGTGTATGAGCATAAAGCGGATGCTCGGTGGTTACAGGTTTAATTTTTCAGCTAGACATTAATTACTGAGTCCACTTTTTTGGGGCAAAACCAACTGACATAGATAGCTAAACTTATTTAGGGAATGGCTGATTGCTGTTAGTCAATTCATTCAATGGCGCTATTTTTATCAAAGAAATGTAAAGTTAAGTAAAATTATTAGGTTTGATGTTAGCAATAAAGTACGGTTCTTACGCGCAATTCTATCCTATTTGTAAATTTATTCTTAGGTGGTTTTAATTTTTTCATATCAATAAAAAAGAAAAGTAATTATGAGTGATTTGAAAACAAGCGGGTTAATCCGCAAGACGATAAAAAAACTGGTACCGTTTATAGGGCTACTTATTTTGGGAGTTAATGTGCATGCTATTCCAGCAGATACTTTTGAAAGTGTCATAGGGGGCGCAATGCCGGTAGAGATGTTTGTTTCTGACACCACAGATGATGCGAAACTTGCGAAGGCGCTGGCGGAGATGAATGCACGGTTTAAGAATGTTGAGCTGGAGCTTTTTGAGTGGCCTAGTGAGTTGCATAATCAACTTGGACAAATAGATAAATTTGCTTTTGTGACGCGGCCTATACAAAGTTCGGGGAAGCTGCCGTTGATTATTTCGTTGCATGGTGGAGGAGTGAGTTTTCAAAACTTGAGTTTGGAAACGCAGCTTGGGATGGATGTGCCGCGGGGCTGGAATTTAGCGGAGCTTGCGGATAAGGAAGTCATGTTTCTTGATCCTAGCATTCACGAAGGTTGGAATCCGGATACCCTTGATAAGATGCTTGATTATGTGTTGGAAAATTTTTCTGATATTGATAAGCATCGTGTGTATGTGATGGGCTACAGTAGAGGGGGGGGCGGTACTTATGATTGGATCCGTCAATCGGGGGATCGTTTTGCGGCGGCGTCGCCTAGTGGTTTTAGTTCGTATAGAGATAACCACGATTTGACGAAGCTTGAGAATTTACCGATTTGGACGGCGGCGGGCAGTGATGATCAGGATCGTGCGGCAAAGGTGAATAATATGGTGGACCAGTTGAGGGCAGCGGGAAATGTGAATATAGAACATACTGTGTATCAAGGGGCGAACCATCATGCGGGGGGCGTAGCAGTGTATAGTGCGGTGGAGTTGGTGGATTGGATGCTAGGGTTTACTCTTGCACACCAACCGGAAGATTGGGTTACAGCAGATCAGATAGACTGGAGGTGGGAGGAAGGCGGAGAACCTACCTTCCCCAACGAAGCCTATGGCCCTGAGGTTTTGGTAGATCCCGACAAATTGCCTTCTGGTGACTCAAACGTAGGTGATAACCAGTTATTTGATGTTTGGGTTCCAGATGGCGTTGGTCCCTTCCCCGTTTATATTCATGCTCATGGTGGAGGTTTTACCGGCGGGAGTAAAAGGAGAATGGTTCTTGCGGGACCGCTGCTTCAGAATGATAATGTGGTTTACGTTAATACAAACTACCGCTTACACGGACAAAGCACTCAAGGTGTAACTGACGCGATAAATGATGGAATTACCCTCGTAGAATACCTTCAAGAAAATGCCGAAAAATACAAAATCAACCCTGATCAGATATTTGTAGGTGGTGGTTCTGCTGGCGGCGTTATGTTCATTGACATTGCTTACAATGAATCAGTATCTGGTATCAAGGGGATGTGGCATTGGAACTTATACCAGAAGGAAGGCCAGCACGTGGACCTGCTAGATCAGGAACTTCTTACAAACGTTCCCCTTCCTGTTGTCCATGCCCATCCCGACCCTTACCCAAGCGACAACTCCCATAGTGCCTTGGACGCGTTTAATCATGCCGAAGCTAATTGGCAAGCCGGAAACGGAGGAACATTTTTTAAAGCAATAAAAGAACATCCATCATCAATTGGTTACGAAGACCCGTATGATCAAATTGAGCAGATATGGATAGATGGCCACTGGGAATTAGATTCAAGAGATGGAACTGATACAGGCGCAAGAATGCCAAACTTGGCAGAATGGATCTACAAAGTAGTCGAAAACAACAATGGAGGTGAGATACCTGATGCAGGTGAAATAAACTTTAGCTCAATTGATTATCTGGTTGCAGAAAATGCAGGTTCAGTACTCATCACTGTCACTCGAACTGAAGGTGAATATGGTGAACTAAAGGTTGACTATACATTACAGGACGGAACTGCAACAGCAACAACAGATTATGAATATCAAGCAAGCACTTTAACTTTTACTGATGGTGAGATATCAAAACAAATCACCATTAATATTGTTGATGATTTAACTTATGAAGGCGATGAAACCTTTAACATTACCTTATCGAATCTAGTGGGTGATGCGACACTTGGAAATCCATCCACAGCAACTGTCACCATCATTGAAGATGACGCGGTACCGCCAGCAGGTGTTTTACAGTTTAGCGATGAAAGCTATTCAGTCAATGAAAGTGCTGGCAGTATAACCATCACTGTTCAACGAATCGATGGTGGTTATGGGGATGTAAGTGTGGATTATTCCGTGACCAATGGCAGCGCGATCAACGGCAATGATTACTCAGTGACTGATGGCACCCTTTATTTCAGTAACGGCGAAATGAGTCAAACCATTAGCATCGATATCACTGATGATACCTTAGATGAAAATACTGAAACTTTTAGTGTGATATTATCTAATCCAACAAGTGCCACATTAGGCA
>JABSRA010000164.1 GCA_013215445.1 Oceanospirillaceae bacterium | reverse complement strand
TGGAGTTGAATCATCCATGTAATTCCATGTGATTTCTTCCACTTGTTTTATTTCTTGAGTTGCTACCAGTCCGTCATATTTATTTTGAAATTTATCCAGAACAGTATTAATACGTTCAGCATTCGAAATACAGGAGTGGTTTGCATAAGATAAACCGAACGATATCGCAATTCTTTCTCCTAATAAAAGCTGATCGCCTTTAAATAGTTGGAATGAAATTCGATAGCTGTAGGTGCAAACTAAGTTGTAAATTAGTTTTACCTCTGTCATGCTTTTTCCACTCTCATTTGAAATTCGGCTTAAAGTTAGCTTATCTGCATATTCTGGACTTATCCGAACACCGATTCTGGTCTTAACCGATCGCACTTTCCGATTTAAACCGATCACTGATTCTGCTCTTATCCGATCGATTTTGGCCTAATACCAGAATCGCGATCGTTTTAGCAGATTCGTGATCGATTAAAAACAGAATCACCTATTTTTCTCTTTTAAATCAATTGTTCACTATCATTTTTGTATCCAAAAATACAAAAGAGACAGTGTCATGCCGAAAAAGAGGATCACCATGAGTAAAATTAGAGATCTATTACGCCTTAAATTTGATAGTCACTTATCCCATCGTGACATTGCATCTTGCCTGTCGATAGGCCCTTCAACTGTCTCTGAGTTATTAACCCGTTTTAAAACCAGTTCACTCAGTTGGCCACTGCCTGAAGGTTGTTCTGACGCTGAAATAAACGATGCCTTGTACTTAGGCAGAAAGCCATGCAAGAACAAAGTCTCACCTGACTTTACTTTGTGCTACAAAGAGTTAAAGCGTAAGGGCATGACGAAACTTCTGTTATGGGAAGAGTATCAGCAACAATATCAGAGCGCCGCTTATGCCTACGCGCAATTCTGTGAGCTCTATACGCGGTGGCTTAAAGCCCAAAAACGCAGCATGCGTCAGCATCACGTTGCTGGCGATAAGCTCTTCATTGATTACTGTGGGCCGACCGTCAATATCGTCAATCCAGACACCGGGGAATGCCGTCGAGCGCAAATATTTGTCGCCACACTTGGTGCATCTAATTACACCTATGTCGAAGCTAGCGAGGGCCAGGACTCAGAAAGTTGGCTCATGGCCCATGCCAATGCCTTTGAATTTTTTGGTGGGGTACCAAACTTATTGGTGCCTGATAACTTAAGAGCTGCGATTAAAAAAGCCCACCGTTACGAACCTCAACTGAACAACAATTACCGTAAATTGGCGAACCACTATCGAACCGCAGTGATGCCTGCAAGACCTTATAAACCCAAGGATAAAGCGAAGGCTGAGAACGCCGTACTTATCGTTGAACGCTGGATCTTAATGCGTTTACGCCATCAAGTATTCCATACGTTAGCCAGTCTTAATCTCGCAATTAGTGAACTCACCATTGATTTAAATGGCCGCACCATGCGCCTAGTTGGCGCGTCACGTAAAGCGATGTTTGAACTGCTTGATCAGCCAGCCTTAAAGCAATTACCCAATCAGCGTTACGAATATACAGAAACAAAACGCGCCAAAGTTGCGCCGGATTACCATGTTCTTTACCGTAAACATGCTTACTCAATACCACACAGCCTCGTAGGCCAACACGTTGATCTGGAAGCCACATCGCGGATCGTTCGCCTATATCATCAAGGATTATTGGTGGCTCAACACCCGAGGAACAAAAAAGAATATGGCTTCACCACGCTTGAAGAACACATGCCACGTAACCATCAACACCAGAACTGGTCGCCGAAACGGTTGATGAGCTGGGGCAAAAGTATCGGCCTCGCCACGCAAAGCGTGGTGGAGTATCAGCTCAATAGTAAACCCCACCCTGAACAGGCTTATCGCACCTGTCTCGGCCTATTAAGTCTTGCCCGTAAATATGGCGAAGCCAGACTTGAACAAGCCAGTAAAGATGCCTTGCTTGCAGAACGGCCTCATCGTCAATTTATTGAAAACCTGCTAAAAAATAATCGAGAAGGACAAAATACCTCATCTGAACAAGGTGAGTTAAACCTAGAGCACAGCAATGTGCGTGGATCTAATTATTATCATTAGGAGAGCTCCATGAGCCAACTGGATGAACAATTGAAAGCCTTACGCTTAAGTTATGCTGCCGACGCGCTGGTGCGCCAAGAAGAGCAGCTAACGACTTATGCAGAATTGAGTTTCAATGAACGCCTCACTTTACTGCTGGAGTATGAGCTCCTCTGTCGTAATGTAAATAAGGTTGAACGGCTAAAACGGCAAGCCAAACTCCGGCTCTCTGCGAGCCCTAATCAGCTCGATTACCGTGTTGAGCGGGGCTTGAACCGCAAGTTAATGTCTGAATTGTTGACGGGCGGATATCTGCATAACTGTCAAAACATCTTGCTCACTGGGCCTACTGGCGCAGGAAAAACATACGTGGCTTGTGCGCTGGCAGAGCAAGCCTGCCAGCAACAGTATCTCACTCGATACTATCGTTTAAGTCGTTTGCTGGATGACCTATCGGCAGCTCGCGTTGACGGCACTTATCAAAAAGTACTACTGAATTTAGCCAAAAAACAATTATTGGTGATCGATGACTGGGGAATGGAAAAGCTGACACAAAAACAGTCGAGTGATTTACTTGAAGTGTTAGAAGATCGATATCAGCAAAGCAGTACAATTATGGTGAGTCAGTTGCCGGTAAGTGAGTGGTATAACATGATAAGTAACACGACGATCGCCGATGCATTATTAGATCGCTTGTTGCACAACAGCCACCGAATAGAATTGAGAGGAGAATCGATGCGAAAACTGGCGCAATCCGATCACTTGAGTTAAAAATAAGGGTAGAGAAAAAAAGTGAAAAATGGTGATCGGTTAAAAACAGAATACGCGATCGGAATCAGCGGAATACGCACTTATCTTCAGAATCTAGTTTTGGTTTGAAGTGCGGATAGAAATTGCCATCATGTTGCATATCTTCGATAGCATTAGGGAATTTAAAAATGATATTCCGAGTTAGAGTCCACGGTAAGCCCTCATTCTCAATTACTTCGCTGAGACCAGCGTAAAGATAATGTTTCTCAGTAAATAGTGTTTCACCAGCGTCGAAGTTTTTAAGCGCTTTAAGACCGCGCTGCCCATCTTCACGTAGGTAAACAGCAACGTGTTCATTTACAAAATCAATGTGAGCGCCATCTTTAGGCTCTTTGCCTTTGAATGCATTCTTCCGAAGATTTTCTTTTTCAACTGCTATTTCTTGAGTTAATAGGTGTTTGAAGCTGTTGTAGCCAAGTTCACGTGCGAGTTTATTTTGTAAGTCAGTGAGTTTTTCACG
>JABSRA010000163.1 GCA_013215445.1 Oceanospirillaceae bacterium | reverse complement strand
TAGGCGAAGGTGTCGCTGTAGTCGCCACTTATGCAGGAGATATCATTGCTTTATCTGCCGATAAAGGGGAAATTCTATGGCAGGTGTCAGTGGGTGGTGAAGTCATTTCACCGGCACAGCTTAATCGAAAAATAGTGGTCGTTCAGCTAGTTAGCGGAGATATAGTCGCTCTCGACAGGCTCTCTGGTGAACAGGTTTGGATCTATACCAGCAATCAGCCAAATTTAACCTTGCGCGGGACAAGTTCACCACTGGTGGCTATGGATGTTACTTTAGTTGGATTAGATAACGGAAAGTATGTTGCATTAGATAATAATGATGGGCATCTGCTTTGGCAGCAGCGCATCAATATAGCCAAAGGCAAGTCAGATATAGACAGGCTGACAGATATCGATGGCAAGGCTATTCTCTATAAAAAGGTAATTTATATTCCTAGCTATCGAGGTAATCTAACCGCCATCAATCCATTTAATGCACAAGTCCTCTGGCGTAAACCCTATTCAAGCTATCGGGGTTTGGCCGCTGCAAATAACACCCTATTTCTGAGCTCGGCTCAAGACGTAGTGCATGCTGTGGATACTCAGACGGCGGCTGAAATATGGCGCCAGGATTTGTTGTTAAACAGATTGCTTAGTTCACCGGTTACCTTTCAAGGGATGGTTGTAGTAGGTGATAAACAGGGATATTTACACTTCCTCTCCCAAGATGATGGGCGGTTTGTTGCTAGACATAAACTCAGTGGTGCTATATTAGGCGATATGTTAGTCAAAAATAATACCTTATTTGTGTTAAGTAATAACGGACGTTTAACTGCAATGCGTGTAAAATGATCATAGTGTCAGATTTAAATGTTAATATTTGTATTTAAGTCTTTGGTTTGGTTGGAAATATAGCGTTTGATCTGACGTTTTAGTATATTGTCCAATGAATAGTCTTTCAATCTGAAAGACTTTTTTATTTTTGAGAAAGAAAAATGTTACCCGTAATTGCAATTGTCGGTCGACCCAATGTTGGAAAGTCGACACTCTTTAACCGCCTTACTAAAACCTGGGATGCACTGGTTGCTGATATGCCAGGTGTTACCCGCGATCGAAAATACGGCGAAGGTCGCTGTTCAGAGCACAGCTTTATTGTGGTTGATACCGGTGGTATCAGCGGAGATGAGCAAGGTATAGACTACAAAATGGCTGAGCAGTCGCTGCTGGCAATTGATGAAGCTGATGTGGTGCTATTTATGGTTGATGGTCGCCATGGATTAAATCCTGGAGATCAGCAGATAGCCAACTACCTTCGTAAAACCAAAGACAATGTGTATGTCGTGGTGAACAAGACTGATGGTATCGATCCTGATGTAGCGCTGGCAGATTTTCACAGCTTGGGTATGGGCGAACCACTGGCAATTGCAGCTTCGCATAACCGAGGTGTTACGTTATTAATTGAATATGTGTTAAAGCCGTTTCCCGAATCTATCCAAGAAGATGATCGGCATTTAGGTAAAGGCGTCAGAATTGCTATTGTAGGTCGGCCAAATGTTGGCAAATCAACTTTGGTCAATGGTCTGCTAGGTGAAGATAGAGTTATTGTCTTTGACGAGGCGGGCACGACTAGAGATAGTATCTATATTCCCTATGAGCGTGAGGGTCGAGATTATACGCTGATTGATACCGCTGGCGTTAGGCGACGTAAAAATGTCCGAGAAGCGGTAGAGAAGTTTTCTATTATCAAAACCTTGCAGGCGATTAATGACGCAAATGTGGTCGTTTTGGTTATTGATGCTCGCCAAGGTGTGACAGATCAAGATTTGCATATGTTAGGTTTTGTAATGAGCACGGGGCGATCTTTGGTAATTACCCTCAATAAATGGGACGGCATGTCCAAAGAGGCCCGCAGTGATGTCAAAGATCAGATTCAACGCAAGTTAGATTTTGCCAGCTTTGCTCGTTTTCACTTTATCTCTGCATTGCATGGTACAGGTGTTGGCGAAATGTACGAATCAATCAACGAAGCCTATGAATGTGCAATGATGAAGTGGAGTACCAATTACCTCACCACATTATTGGAAGATATCATCGCAGATCACCAGCCACCATCGCCTGGCGGGCGGCGTATAAAGCTGCGTTATGCGCATCAGGGTGGATCCAATCCCCCGGTCATTGTGGTGCATGGTAACCAGACTGATCAGCTGCCGTTGTCTTACAAGAAATACATGCAGAATAAATTTACCAAGCGCTTGAAAGTGTTTGGCACGCCGATCCGCTTTGAGTTCAGAACGGGTATTAACCCTTATGCTGGAGATCGTAATGATTCCACAGGGGAAAAATTAGATAAAAAAGAGCGCTTCCAAAAGCAAATTCGAAAATTGCGAAAAACCGCCTCTAAGAGAGGCTCCGTTAGGAGATAATCTTCTTGATCAGCAGCGCCGATATTTTACGGGGCTGCTGATTAACTTAAAGCCCATCCTGTAAAATGCCTGCTGTTCTCTCTTTCTGTCCTCTCCCTCTGTGCAAAAATTAAAAGCTGTTCAATCCACAATAATGCATTGCAACGAGCAGTTGTCATCTGTAACAGCAATTAATCGCCAGCAGTCAGCGTAGTTATGCTGTTACTGTTAGACCAAGATTACAGCCCAATAATTATAAATTCAATCATCAATAGATATCCCTGTCCCAGTGAATGACTTGCTCTATTAACCACTGAGACGGATTGTTTAATTTAAATTTAAACAGGTGTGCAAAGGCGTCAATATACTCATTGCAGATGGCAAGGGTGTTGGTACTAGCCATGCAGCAGAATTTGAGAAGGCCAAACGCTTAAGTGGCTAACCAACGTATGTACTGCCTCAAGAAAACTTCTCGTCTATAGTGTTAGTTAATACTTATAGTGCCAATACTTGAGCAGCTGATTCTGCAGGCACAGCTAAAGCGATGCACTGCGGGGTTAAAAGCAAAGCGGCTATGTTAGGGGTTAGATTCGGTAGCTCGCGGTCACTGTACTGCAGTAGTTGCAGATTCAACGTTGGTTTTGCTGAATCCTTGGTAGAAAAGGATAAAACTACCTACAAGCTTCAAGACTAGGGCGGTTACGTCAGTAGCAGGTCTATATAGTACCAGGCGCCACAAGCTGGGCTTTGCTGCCAGTAGATCTAAGCTATTAAGGGCATTGCTAATGTCAGATGCTAAATGGTTACATGGAATGATCAAAATGCAGCCAACCACTGGCTATTCTCGGCCAATATAAGGCGTCATTAAGCAAATATTGAATTAATGGTAGATAGCAGTTGACGCCCGCGCTTATCTGTATATAATTCGCCTCCTCGCTACGGGGCAACCCGAGAAACACGGCGAGCTGAGCTG
>JABSRA010000162.1 GCA_013215445.1 Oceanospirillaceae bacterium | reverse complement strand
TAGAAAATTTATTTCCTATACAATATAAAAAATTTAAGGAGTCAGCTCAGTGAGTAGTAAGCCTGACGAAGTCAAAGCAACTGAAGACAATAGCTCCCCAGGAAGTCGTTTACAAATAGCGCGTGAAGCACTGGGTATTAGCCAAAAAGCGTTGGCCGATGATTTGTACCTCCCCCGTAAATATATATTATGGATCGAAGAGGGCGCCTACGATAAATTGCCCAGTATGGTTTTTTGTCGAGGCTATATTCGTGCCTATGCCAAAGCTGTTAATGAAAATGGGTCAGAGCTGATTGCACTTTTAGACCAAGTTTATGGCAGTCCTAATATTAATGCTCCCCTATTATCGGTGTCAAAGATCGACGAGCAAGTAAAAGTTGGTGATCCGATCATGAGATGGTCGAGTCTGATTTTTGTGTTGATTTTATGCGCGTTGGTTTTTTGGTGGTGGGACAAGCAATATGGTTTGTCCGCACCTTTTATGGATACCAGTGGCGAGGTTTCCATTGAAACGGTGAATGGCGATGAATTAGTGCTGCAGTCGCTGAGTTCTGACATTATAGTGGCTTCGTCTTCCAACAACTTATTAACCCAAGAACTGGTTGAGTCGCCGACATTGTCCAGCCCAGCGCCGGTAGAAATTACTGAAGTTGAGTCTCCCCCAGTGATAGAACCAACGGTGGCCCCGGCGAATGAAATTATCAGAAATGGTACTGGCATCGCGTTAGCACTGAATATTACAGAGGATGCATCTGACTCAGTCGAAATGGCCGAGCTAGAAAAAGTTGTTAAAGCGCTGGAGCCAACCCCTCAGCCTGTGGCAGAGGTTAGTGAAATAGCTATCGAAACTCAGGTTCCTGAAGAGACTACAGTGGTCTTGGCAGACATAAAGTTGTTATTGATAAAGTTTAACAATGAATGCTGGGTGACGATTAAAGATGCCCGCGGAAAAACATTGTTTAACGGCATCAAAAAATCTGGCGAACAGTTATCTCTCAGTGGTGATACGCCGCTGAATATCTCCATCGGTCGGATGGACAGCGTTTCTGAAATCACCTTTGGTGGAACTGTCATTGATCTCAATGCTCTGGGTCGTAATAATATTGCGAACTTTAGGCTACCACTATAACAATCGGTAAAGTTATCTTGTCAAAACTTCAAGCAATCAGGGGGATGAACGATATTCTCCCTGAGCAATCTCCAGCATGGCAGTACCTAGAAGAAAAGTTTTTAGGGGTGGTTAACAACTATAGTTATGGAGAAATTAGAACCCCACTTGTTGAGCAAACAGAATTGTTTAATCGCTCTATTGGTGAAGTCACCGATATAGTCGAAAAAGAAATGTATTGTTTTGAAGACCGCAACGGCGAGCGAATTGCCTTGCGCCCCGAGGGGACCGCAAGCATCGTCCGGGCGGGGATTGAACACGGCTTGCTGTTCAATCAAACGCAGCGGTTTTGGTATCGTGGCCCGATGTTTCGCTATGAAAAACCACAGAAGGGTAGGTATCGCCAATTTCACCAAATCGGTGTAGAGGCGTTTGGCATGGGCGGTGCTGATATAGATGCTGAGGTGATTCTGTTATCTGCTAGTTTATGGCGTTCGCTGGGTATTATTGATTCACTGACCTTGGAGATTAATTCACTCGGTAGTAATGAAGCCCGGGCGCAATATAAGCGTGCATTGGTTGAATTTCTCAGCGAGAGAGAAGAGCAGTTAGATGACGATAGTAAGAGGCGATTGCATACCAACCCGCTGCGAATTTTAGACAGCAAAGACGCCTCTACTCAAGCCCTGCTCGATGGAGCACCAAATTTACTGGATTACCTCGACGAGGACTCCCAAGCGCATTTCTCTGCTCTACGGGCTATCCTTGACAGTGCCAATATAAAGTATGTAATTAACTCGAGATTGGTACGCGGTCTCGACTATTACAATAAAACAGTTTTCGAATGGACGACAGATAAACTGGGAGCTCAAGGTACGGTATGTGCAGGAGGTCGCTATGATGGTATGGTCGAACAGCTTGGAGGTAAAAGCACCCCCGCGGTTGGTTTTGCCATGGGTGAAGAGCGGTTGTTATTACTGTTAGAGACGCTGGGAGTTCTACCGAGCAGCGCGGGTGAATCTTTAGATATATATCTATCAGCCCAGGAAAAAGGACTTCAGCCACAAGTTATCTTACTGGCAGAAGAATTGCGTTCGCAGTTTCCCGGCCTGAAAATTAGAACCCATTGCGCTGGATTAAAAAACATCCTCAATAAGGCGCGACAAAGTGGTGCACAAAAAATTGTATTAATAAAAACCATGCAAGCGGGTGGTATCACTGCGACACTTTGGCATGGACAGCAAATTACTGCGGATCTAACCGTTGCTAATTTGATTGAGGCACTGGATAGCGAAAATTAACTGCGCATATTGCCAACATAAAATATTCTATAATGGCTCAGCTTCGCGCGGTTCCATTTTGTTTTAGGAGTAGTAAAGTGAACGAAGTACGTACAGATGAAGAGCAGGTAGAAGCACTTAAAACCTGGTGGAAAGAAAACGGCAAGTCTCTAGTGATAATGATTGTGGTTGCACTCGTCGCTGTGTATGGCTTCAAAGCTTGGCAGCAACAGGCAATTGATACCAGTGAAAAGGCGTCGGCAATGTATCAGCAACTGATCGATGTGGTAGTGCCTACAGCAGGTGCGAATAGCTCTGAAAACGTGGCGACTTCAAAGCATTTAGCAGAGACCTTAAGACAGGAATATGGCGATAGTCAATATGCTAAATTCTCCGCGTTGTTAATGGCTAAAGTTGCGGTTAATGCCGGTGATTTCGATAAGGCTGAAGAAGAACTTGATTGGTTGCTGAGCGTTGCTGAAAAGCCGATGTTAATTTCTATTGTCAGTATCAGAAAAGCACAAATCCTTGCGGAACAAGATAAGTTTAGTGAGGCACTAGCACTGTTGAAAAATGTCTCGATCGAAGCATTAAAAGTACAGTCAATGGAGCTGGAAGGTGATATTTATCTGGCTCAAGGCGACAAATCTAAAGCGCGTAGCGCCTATGAAAAAGCCATTGCGATAAATAGCGCCAGCACCCCTATTTTATCAATGAAGTTAAATGACCTTACTACTGAGGAAGGTTAATATGCCTAGCTTTAGAAATTGTCTGGCTTTCATTGCTGGCATTTCCCTGTTAGCGGGGTGTGCGGGTAATGGAGATGAGATAAAATCCAGTCCGCTGGTTAAATTTACCGAGGAGAGGTCAATCACCACTCTTTGGTCTAAAAATATAGGTGCTAGTTTTGGTGATAAATATCATCAACTAACCCCGGCTATTGTCGGTGGCAATGTTTTTGTCACTGATACTGAAGGTCAAGTATCTAGTTATAATGTTGAAACAGGTAAGCTTCAGTGGGAAATAGAGCTTGATGTCGCGATAAGTAGTGGT
>JABSRA010000161.1 GCA_013215445.1 Oceanospirillaceae bacterium | reverse complement strand
CCCATTCGCCTGCTCGCCAAAGGGACCTGGGGCGGCGACACCTATACCTAACACTTTTGCGGCACGCTCTGGACAAGATTGTCGAAACTGTTCCACCAGCGATAATAAATGCGCATTCGCATCTTCCACACTGCGTTTTTGCAGGCGTCTCGAATCCGTCCAAATTTGTTTACCAGAGAGATCACAAACCACCGCAGTGACGTTAAACTGGTCAACCTGGATACCGATACTAAACGCTTTTCCCGGACACCATTGCACTAACATTCCGGGGTTGCCGCGACCCTTTTTCTCACCGGCCGACAAACTGACAATGCCATCCTCTATTAACTCTGCGACAATGTTTTGCACTGTCTGTCTCGACAACTCGGTTTGGCTGGAAATAACCGTTCGGGATACAGGCCCCTGCAGACGTATGATTTCCAGCACAACACTGTGATTATGGGTTTTTGCACGGAGTAAATTTGTACCTTTGGTACGAAACATGTTTTAAAGCCTATTAACAAATTATGAAGATTAGCGTTACGCCAAGATACTATTTTTTAAACTCAGCTAGCTGCAATATTACTCACAACCGCTCGTTGGTTTGTTTGATTTTCTAACTTTTTCTTGCTGCATCGGCCAAACATATCGGTATGGCACTCCACCGAATAAGACCTGTAAAAAAACTAACAGCGCTCTCATCGCCGCGCCGCATGCAATATCCGGATAAGTTACTTTTAGTTCTAGCAAGTACACACCTCAAGTGCGAAAAATTCTCCTTGATGATTTAGGATCCGCTTAATACACTTTTCTTACACTGCATTTTGCCACTCAACACAGTAGTTTCACTACTAAAAAATAATTTTTCAAAGCTTTCACTGCATTTATCAAGCTAGCTTACAGCCCTCAATAAACAGCTTACTAACCACAGGATTAATCAATCTTAACTGAAGAATTACATAAATGTAGCTATTTTTATTTATTAAATCAAATTGACATAATAAATAATTTAAGCATAATGGCTGCGTACTGTACAAAAAATAGTAAAAAAACTTTACACCACCAGGAGAATTAAAAGTCATGAAACTAAAAAATTTTTTAGTGGCTTCTACACTAGTTGCGCTAACCAGCACTATGCAAGCAGCTACGGCAGCAGAGACCACCATCAAGGCACTGTTTATGAGTCAAGCGGCATACAGTGAAGACAACGTTAAAGCGATGACCGCCGCCTTTGAGAAATCCAACCCGGAAATCAAAGTGAACTTAGAATTTGTCCCCTATGATGCCCTACACAGCAAAATTGTAGCGGCCGCTGGTGCGGGGGCCCAAGGCTATGACGTCGTACTGTTTGATGTTATCTGGCCGGCCGAATTTGCCAAGCGCGGTTTTTTGATGGATGTCACCGATCGTATTCCCACCAATTACAGTAGCCAAATTTTTCCTGGCGCATGGACCACGGTTGAGTACGCAGGTAAGCGCTACGGTATGCCTTGGATCTTAGATACCAAATACCTCTTTTACAACACAGAAATGCTGACTAAGGCCGGCATTGATACACCGCCAACTACTTGGGATGAGCTGCTGGTACAAGCGAAGATCATCAAAGATAAAGGCATCGTAAAATATCCACTAGTGTGGAACTGGTCTCAGTCCGAAGGCATGATTTGTGACTACACCACGATTATGTCGGCGATGGGTGGCGAGTTTTTTGTCGACGGCAAGCCCGCTTTCAACAGCGGAGGCGCTGTTAAAGCCCTTCAGTATATGCGTGGCTCTCTCGACTCTGGACTCACTAACCCCAGTTCTCGTGAATTTTCCGAGGAAGATGTACGCCGGGTATTCTCTAACGGTGAAGCGGCATTCGCCCTTAACTGGACTTACATGAATGCCTTGGCGAACGATCCTAAGGAGAGCAAGATTGCCGGTAAAGTGGGTATAGTAGCAGCCCCTGGCAGCAAGGGAATTTCCACTGCATCAGCGGTCAATGGCTCAATGGGCTTGGGAATCCCCAGTGGCAGTGCCCATCCCGATCAAGCTTGGGCTTTTATCAGCCACTTGACCAAAGCCAGTACCCAGGAGAAGTTCGCTAAACTGAGCTTGCCTATTTGGAAAGACTCTTACAGTACTGCAGCTGTCACCGAAGGTCAGCAAAGTTTAGTCGCAGCGGCTAACAATGCTATAGCAGTCATGTATCCCCGCCCACTGGTTCAGTCTTACGCTGAAATTTCCGACATTTTGCAAGTGCGTATTCACGAGGTTCTACTGGGGCAAAATGATGCCCAGTCGGCACTGGATGCCGCCAGCAAAAAAGTCGCGCGTATTCGTTAATTGCTCCCTCCCCCGCAGCACCCTGCTGGGAAATTAACTAAGTAGAGTCAGCCCGTGCTGACTCTCAATCAAACTACAAGAAAGGAGATTTAAATGGGGTCATTTTTTGGCGCAACACAGCAAAAGTGGTTATTGTTAGCGCCGGCGATCTTGGTACTCTCACTGATCTCTTTTGTACCTTTTTTAAAAACACTCTGGTTGAGTTTTACCGACAGTGAAATTTCAGCACTGCCAACCGTCGTTTCTTTTATCGGGTTAGAAAACTACCAGTACGCCCTCACCGATCCCGATTTTGTCCACTCGCTGGGCCGCACTTTGTATTTTACTTTTAGCTCAGTGGCCGCCGAAGTTGTTTTAGGAGTCGGTGTAGCACTACTGCTCAATCAGCAGTTTAAAGGCCGTACTTTAGTACGCGCACTGATCATTTTGCCCTGGGCTATTCCCACCATTGTCAACGCGGTTACCTGGCGTTTGATATACAACCCTGATTACGGCGCCTTAAATGCACTGCTGGTGCAAATTGGTCTTATCAGTGAATATCGCAGTTGGTTGGGCGACCCCGCGGTAGCCATGAACATGGTGATTCTAGCCGACGTTTGGAAAAACTTCCCGCTGGTAGCTTACGTCGCTTTAGCGGCGCTGCAAACAGTGCCAATGGATATGTTAAATGCCGCACGTCTAGAGGGAGCGGGGGCTTGGCGACGTTTCTATAAAATCACTTTGCCCTGGATCATCGGCCCGCTGTTAGTCATTATTGTACTGCGCTCAGTAGAGGCATTCAGGGTCTTTGACATCATCTATGTGATGACCCGTGGCGGCCCTGCCAACCAGACCAAAACCGCCAGTTTCTATGTTTATCAAGAGTATTTTAGCTACTTGCGATCTGGCAGTGGCTCCTCTTACGCCATCATAGTCGCGTTAATCTCTATCATACTTATCTTTGGCTATTACAAGGCAGCCAAGCGCCAAAACGGAACACTTTAGTATGCAAAACACTCTAAAAAGATCACCAGCGATGAGCTTGTTACTCTACCTAACCGTGACAGTATTATGTTTTTTTGTACTGGCACCGGTGGTTTGGTTGTTGTTAATGAGCCTTAGTAGTCCCACGGATTTAACCAATGTGCCACTTAAATGGATTCCCTCCCAATGGGAT
>JABSRA010000160.1 GCA_013215445.1 Oceanospirillaceae bacterium | reverse complement strand
ACTTCGCATTCTTCCGCGGATTTAACCGCTTAGTTATCCACAGGGAACATTTGGGGACTTATTCGCTACTTCCCTAAGTAGATTGTGAATATTCAGGCAGCTTTTCGCACAGTGCCAATATTCTCAAAGAAAGCCAAAGGTAGATCAGCTTTATCAGCATGGAGGTTGGCTCTTAAGCTCTGTCTGGCGCTAAAGGGCGTTTTTAGAAAGAGTACGCTGCACTGGTTTTCTAAAATATCTATACTTAATTGTCTAGGGAGAAAATGGGGCTTATGCATAGGTTTATTAACCCGGTTATTTAGACGATGGGCGCTGAATGTTTGAAAGATTCTACTCGGCGACAGCTTAGTACTCAAACGTCCCTGTGAGAATAATGACCACCACTATTGCGTATGCGAATGTGGTGGTGTTATCGGAGCAACTTAAGCTTTAGTGGATTGGGTAGCTGAAAAAAAAGCGGCGCTTAAACCGCTTCATCCAGATGTTCTACCACTCCATCGCTGTGTAAATATAAGTGAGTGAGGCTGGGTTCATCGTGCTCCATGCGCCAGTTGAGTAATTTGTGGGTAAACTCGAGGATAAGAGACTGGTATTTTGGGTCCCCAGAGAGGTCTTGTTGTTCATTAGGGTCTTCTTGCAGGTCAAAAAATAGTGCGGGTAGCCCGTTAAAATGCACATACTTGTAGCGTTCGCCGCGGATGATGTTGACGCCGCACTGTTTTATTTTAAGTCCCAGAGGTGGTGCGTCACCGAGGCGATTAGGACAGCGCAAATCAAATTCTGCGTGGTACTCTTGGCGCCAGTTGGCGGGAGTATCTCCGTGTAAAAATGGCAGTAGCGAGCGGCCATCACATTGGCGGGGGATGCTCAGCTGCAAACTCTCTAATATCGTTGGCATTATATCGACACTCTCTGTGAATGCTTCTACTACCGCTCCGCGTTGCCTAGCTTTGGGGTGGCGGACAATCAGTGGTACGTGAAATGCCTGCTCGTAGTAACTGGATTTAGAGAACATCCAGTGATCACCCATTAAGTCACCGTGATCAGAGGTGAAAATGATCAAGGTATCCTCGTAAACTCCCCGCTGCTTTAAGTCTTGAAAAAGCCTGCCTAACTGGTCGTCTATTTCAGACATCATTCCCAGATAGGTGGCTTTAGTCTGGCGTAATTCAAGATCAGATAACGTTGGGTTGTCTGCCGAGTTGGCGCCCGCTGTATAATTATCGCCCTTTTGATTATACAGATAATGCTTGAGCCAAGGATGCTGGCTGGCCTCTTCTGCTAATGTCGAGCGGCGAGTAGGCAGGGGCATGTCCTCGGCCTTATACTGGCTATTGTAGGGTTCTGGCGCAATATAAGGAGGGTGTGGAGAGAGGAATGACAAGTGAACGAACCAAGATTGTTGCTCGCGCACCGACAAGTAGCGGATTGCCTCGTCGACTAAAAATGCGCTTCTGCTGTGTTCAGCTTTGAATGCCGCCGGTGCAAAAGTTTTACCTTTAGCAGAATTCTTGTCGTGGCCGCCAGCGGGGGCCATCATTTTACTGGCTCTGTTAGGTGTCTCATAGCCCTTTTCTTTGAGAAAGGCGAGCCACGGTAATCCCAGTCCATCCACATGCACGACAGGGTCCATGCCCGGCAGGACTCCCTCGTAATTACGCGTGTTAGTGTCTCCAGGATGGAATTGTCTAGGATCTAAACCGACATCGGTATAGCCGAATAAAGCCGGAGCATAACCTGCCTTGCGCGCTTCTAATGCGACATTGGTATGCCTTGCATCTAGAGGGGTGCCGTTGAGCAGAGAGCGATGATTGTTTAAGTACATGCCAGTGTAGAGGCAGGTGCGTGAGGGGCCACAGGGCACTGCTTGAGCAAAGTGCTGTTTAAAATAACAACCATCTGCAGCCAGTGCATCTAAGTGTGGGGTTTTTAATTGCGGGTGTCCTGCGACGCCTAGACAGTCGCCGCGCCATTGATCGGCGGTGATAAACAATATATTCAACTGCTTTGCTCCAAATTCTTCGTAAAATTTGATGTTAAAAGGTCAGTGCAAAATAATAATATTGTTATCCATGCACATTAGGTAGTTTCGAATAAGATCTATTTCATCGAAATTAAGTCTAATGGGTAATAATGTCAGTTTGGTGACATTATTATGACTTTTGGTCACAAATTTGGGTAGCCAATATAATTATTATTGTTCTTTGGAACTGCGTTACCTTTAGTATTTGTGACCAAGTTTTAGTACAAGGTAGAGAGTAATCCAAAATGGGTATGAATGTGAATAAGTAAATGCATTTTTTTATTAAAATAGGTAAAAGTCGTGTCAATTTAGGCGGGGTGTTCATGGCTGATTAATCAAATTATCTCTGCTTATAAAATCCTCATGGTAGGCGCTTAGGTCTCAGCTTAAATGCTCTTTCTGTTCATATTCCATTCACATCTATTTGAATTTATTGCTTATTTTTCGATCTATTAGTATCAAAAAATCAATTAAACGTCTAATATTAGCGACATATGTGTCGGTAGTTTGCACAGAGTGACTCCAGAGATAATGCTGGGTGCGTTACCGCTTATTATTCATTAATAACAATAAATTAATCGGTTTTATTAGGAGTGGATGGCGTTGCAGTTATCTAAGGGATTTTTGACTATTAATTATACCAGTGCCTTACTGGTTTCGTTTATTGCCACCTCAGTGCACAGTGCTGACTTACTGGAAGTCTATCAGCAGGCTAAAGAGAGTGACCCGATTTACCAAGCGGGTTTTCATCAGCACCAAGCTTCGATAGAGATCTATCAACAGGCGAGAGCGGTCCTGTTGCCCAATGTAAAACTCAGTTATAACAGAACCGATACCACCCAAGACATTGTCAGCTCAGACAATGAAGTCTTTGGTTCTGGTAAAACCTCTTTCCCCACCACATCACTCAATTTATCCATTACTCAATCGATCTACAGTTTTAGCAACTGGGCCTATTTTAAGCAGGCTAAAGAGGAAGTTAAACGGGTCGCGGCAGAGTTGGAAGACGTCAACCAAAGTTTGGTCTTTCGCGTCGCAGAAGCTTATTTTAATGTGCTCAGTGAGCAGGATAACTTTGTCGCTGTTGGCGCCGAGGCCTCGGCACTGGAAAAACACTTGGAACTGGTCAATTTACAGCGCAGCAGCGGACTGGCGCGTAGAACTGATTATTTAGATGCACAGGCCCGATTTTTACAGGCCCAGGCGAGTAAAGTTGAAATTGCCAATGATCTACAAGACAGCATTCAAGCACTGCGAGAGATTACCGGAGAATTACCTGACAGCTTAGTGACCTTGGGTAACCAATTACAGTTGGTCAAACCCGACCCCTACATCGCGGATGATTGGCTGGCGTTAGCGGCTGAGCAAAATCCCCTAGTGTTGGCAAAGCGCAGTGGGGTGGCAGTATCGTTACAAGCAGTGCGTCGCCAGCGCGGTGGCCACTATCCTACCTTAGATTTAACCATTACC
>JABSRA010000159.1 GCA_013215445.1 Oceanospirillaceae bacterium | reverse complement strand
ATGATAGCGATGTCAATGCTCTGCAACCCCACTCTGCTCATCGGCGATAAGCAGAGTGGGGTTGCAGAGCATTGACATCGCTATCATCACCCGCTGGCGCATCCCCCCCGATAGTTCGTGGGGGTACTGGTTTAAGCGTCTGCCCGCCTCGGCAATCCGCACTCGGTCTAGCCACTGAGTACAGAGACGGCGGGTATCACTTTTGCTCAGTTGCATGTGTAGGGCAACCACTTCGCTCATTTGCTCTAGCACGGTTAAGTGCGGTGTCAGCGAGGTCAGTGGATCTTGGAAGATCATTGACATACTCTTGCCGCGGACGTGATTGAGCTGCTCCACCGATAGCTCGAGAAGGTTGTGATTTTGAAAAATTATCTCGCCTTCTGCTCTGCCGTTTTTAGCCAGCAAGCCCATCGCGGCCATAAAGGTCTGGCTTTTTCCCGAACCGCTCTCGCCGACGATACCGACACACTCGCCGGGGTTAATGGTAAAGTTAACGCCCTTGACGGCCTGTACCTCAGCGTCTTGGGTGGTAAAGGTAATCTTTAAATCTTTGACGGTTAAAATGGGTTGGTTGGTATTGTTCATGTACTTCCCCTAGCGATCTTTTGGATCGAAAGCATCACGCAATCCATCGCCGATAAAAAAGAAACAAAATAGCCCGGTCACAAAAAAACCTAATGGAAATAATAATTGCCACAGCGTACCGTACTGGATAGTTTTGGCTCCATCATTGATCAGTGCCCCCCAAGAGGTGAGTGGTTCTTGAATGCCCAGCCCTAAAAAGGAGATAAAACTCTCAGTGAGAATCAGTTGCGGGATCAGCAGTGAGGTATAAACGACCACGATACCCAGCAAGTTGGGCAGTATATGTCTGATAATGATGTTGAAATCAGACACACCACAAGCTACTGCCGCCTCGATAAATTCTTTGTGTCTCAGTGATAGCGTTTGACCGCGCACAATACGCGCCATGTCCATCCAGGCAAACATGCCCAGACCAATAAACAGCAAGTAAATGGAACGTCCAAACATGACAAACAAAATAATCAGGATAAACATGTAGGGAATAGACATTAAAATGTCGACAAAACGCATCATCAGATTATCAACACGACCACCAAAGTAGCCTGAGACTGCGCCGTAAAGCACCCCGACAATTACCGCCACCGTGGTGCCGATAATACCGACCATCAACGAAATTTTGGTGCCGATCATGACTCTGGAAAATTGATCTCTACCTAAATCATCAGTGCCAAAATAATGGCCATTGGCGAGCGAGGGCGCTCCCATTTCGGTGGCATTGCCGAGCAGCGCCCAGTCGACCGTTTCATAATCCCAAGGGCTAAAATAAGGGCCGATAAAAGACAGCAGCACCATAGCGATCAAGACAAATAGACTGGTCACTGCCGCTTTGTTGGCAGAGAAACGTCCCATGGCATCTTGCCAGAGAGAGCGGCCCGCAATAGCGGATTGCTCTGACATGCTGTCAGCCATTGCCTGCATTTTCTTTTTATTGATTAACATAAGTGTACTCTCTTACAATCTGATCTTTGGATCTAACCAGGCATAGGCGATATCGACAACAGTATTAAAGACAATGGTCATGATGCCAAACAAAATAGTGACGCCCATCAACAGCGAATAATCCCTATTTAAGGCGGCATCGACAAAGAATTGCCCCATGCCCCCGGTACTGAAATAAATATCGATGACCACGGATCCGGTGATCATGCCAACAAAGGCCGGCCCCAAATAGCTAATCACCGGTTGCAGTGCCGGTTTAAGGGCATGGCGAAAAATAATGTTGCGCATCGGCAGGCCTTTAGCTTTGGCGGTGCGGATGAAATTTGCATGCATGACCTCCAACATAGACGAGCGGGCTATTCTGGCAATACTCGCCATGTAGCTCGTTGAGAGAGCAATAACGGGCAAGATGACATATTGCCACTGCCCCCCATTCCAGCCGCCGCCGGGAAGTAGATCCAGCCACAAGGTGAAAATAATCACCAGTATCGGGGCCATCACAAAATTGGGCAGTACTTGGGCGCCGATCGAAATGCCCACTGCCGCGTAATCAAGCGCCGAGTTCTGGCGCACAGCGGCGGCTATTCCAAGGGGGATGCCAATCGCGACAGCGACCACAAAAGACCAGATGCCATAGGTGAGGGTGACGGGAAACCCCTGGGCGATGATGTCGTTAACTGAGCGGTCGGTATATTTGAAGGAGGGTCCGAAATCAAAATTAAAAATAACCGCTTTGAGGTAGGTAAATAATTGTTCAAACCAGGGCAAGTTTAAACCGTATTTCGCCTCTAAATTCGCCAGCACGTCAGGGGGGATACCTCTCTCAGAAGAAAATGGACTACCCGGGGCTAAGCGCATTAGCGCAAAAGAAATGAGTATCAGGATGAGCATGGTGGGTATTGATGAAAAAATACGCCGTACAATAAAACTGAACATGATGCGATAACCTATGTTTACAGAGTATTGGTTATAGGTGCTTTAAGAGACATGGCTCGAGAGACTGATTGATAAGTGTCACTCGCTCTAACGCTCTGTATCGTTGCAAACTAAGAACACCGCGTGGTTACACGCGATGTTGAGTGACAATATTACTCCGCTGTCTTGTAAAAAGTGCGGCTATAAGTGGTCATCTGGACGTTCTTTAAAGGCCAGCCCTTAAAGTTTGGTTTGTGCATCATCGCCTCTGAGTAATGATAGAGGGGGATAACGGGCATCTCGTCCGCCATCATTTGCTCTACCTGAGTGTAGTTGACATTGGCGGTGCTACTGGTTTTAGCACCCATCATCAAGGTATCAACTTTTGGTTGCAGCCATTTGCCGTGATTGTACGAACTCTCAGTCGTGAGTAGATCTAAGAAAGTGGAAGCCTCGTTGTAATCCCCACACCAAGCGCCACGTGCCAGTTCAAAGTCAGCACTGATCCGCGTCTTTAAAAAGGTTTTCCACTCTTGGTTGGCCAGTACCGCTTGTACACCTAATTTTTGTTTCCACATTTGAGACAGCACTGTGGCCACTTTTTTATGTGCTTCTGAAGAGTTGTAAAGCATGTCAAACTTGAGCGTTTTCATGCCCTTGCCATAACCCGCTTGTGCTAATAACTCCACCGCTTTGGCATCTCGCTGCTTTTGGGTCCATTGAGCGTAGTCAATAGTGGGCATCTTGAAGCCAGCGGTGGCGGCGGGAGTGAAATTGTAGGCGGGGAACTGGCCACCCTTCAACACGTTTTTAACAATAATGTCGCGATCTACGGCATAGGCTAGTGCTTTGCGTACCCTGACATCTTTGAACGCCTCTGGACCATTCTCAGAGACATTAAAGGTATAATAGTAGTTGCACAGTCGCGGTACCGCGACGGCTTCTCCAGGATGGGACTTGCTCAAAGCAGGATACTGACCCGCGGGGATTTCAATTTTGTCCAAATCGCCGGCTTTGTAACGAATCAATGCTTGGTTTTCATCGTTAATCACCAGACCTACCACCTTGTCGATGATCGTGGCACTGTTATTCCAATATTGGCTATTGCGCGCGCGTACATTACGCTCTTTTAACACCCATTCGGTGAGCTGGTAGGCACCGTTAGAGACCATGTTTTCAGGTAGAGTCCACTTATTGCCATGTTTTTCAATG
>JABSRA010000015.1 GCA_013215445.1 Oceanospirillaceae bacterium | reverse complement strand
ATGAAATACCCAAATTCATTTTGGCCCATCAGAGGCCGATTAGGAAGTGGAGTGGGTCCATACCATTATCCATGCCACCGCGCTATACCGCACTTCCTGTACATAAAAAAGCCGAGCGAGTGCTCGGCTTATAATCTCTATATAACGCTTAAGCTTGCAGTGCTGCGACTACCGCCTCGCCCATTTGCGACGTACTAACCTTGGTACAGCCCTCTGAATAAATATCAGCGGTGCGCAACCCCTGGTCGAGTACCGCTTCAACGGCAGCTTCAATTTTGTCAGCGACCGGTGCGCAGTCAAGAGAGTGACGTAACATCATCGCCGCCGAGAGAATCATCGCCAGTGGATTGGCAATGCCCTGCCCTGCAATATCAGGTGCAGAGCCATGACACGGCTCGTACATGCCCTTACCATTGATATCTAGAGAAGCCGATGGCAGCATGCCGATAGAGCCCGTTAGCATCGCAGCGGCATCAGAGAGGATGTCGCCAAACATATTACCCGTCACAATGACGTCAAATTGTTTGGGCTCGCGAATTAACTGCATCGCCGCATTGTCAACATACATGTGAGTTAATTCAACTTCTGGATAATCCGCACTCATTTCCTGAATAACTTCACGCCATAACATGGTAACTTCCAATACATTGGCTTTATCGACAGAACAGAGTTTCTTGTTGCGTTTCATGGCCGTTTCAAAAGCCATTTTACCGATACGACGAATTTCATTTTCATCGTAGACATAGGTATTGTAGCCCTCGCGGATACCCCCTTCTTTCACTCTGATACCTCGTGGCTGGCCGAAGTAAATACCACCGGTTAACTCACGCACAATCAAAATATCTAACCCTGAAACCAACTCGGGCTTAAGGGATGAAGCCGCCGCTAACTGCGGGTACAAAATCGCCGGACGCAGATTACCAAACAACTTTAAACGCGAGCGAATTTGCAATAAACCGCCAATTTCAGGGCGTTCAGCCGGTGGCAGAGCATCCCATTTAGGACCGCCGACGCAGGCGAGTAAAATAGCATCCGCCGCTTGACATTTCTGCCAGGTCTCCTCGGGGAAAGCACTGCCAGCACCGTCAATGGCGGCACCGCCTACCAGCGCCTGATCAAAAGTCAGCCCCAGCGAGTACTGTTGATTAACCAGCGCTAATACCTTATCTGTCTCGGCTGAAATTTCTGGACCTATGCCATCGCCTGGCAGTATCAATACATTCTTAGACATTCTTGCTACCTATTTACTCGGATAATTTTACAACAATTGGCAAGACTCAGGCGCCCACTAAAACTTAGCGCCCGATACCTTAATAACCTTTAATAGCACCGAACAACCAGGGCGCTACAACCTTGCGCTTAGCTTCGTACGCTTTAATAGCATCGACACTTTGCATGGTCAAATCAATATCATCTAAACCGTTAAGCAAACAGTGCTTCCTAAAAGCTTCCACTTCAAAGGCGAACTCTTCACCACTGGGTGTCACCACTACTTGACGCTCTAGATCAATTTTAAGCTCGTAGCCTGCCTGCGCATCGCACTCTGCGAACAACTGAGCGACGATTTCTTCACTCAATACCACTGGCAAAAGCCCGTTTTTAAAGCAGTTATTATAGAAAATATCAGCAAAGCTAGGGGCTATTATCGACTTGAAGCCAAAATCTTCCAATGCCCAAGGCGCGTGTTCACGAGATGATCCACAACCGAAATTAACCCGGGCTAAAAGCACCGATGACTGCGTGTAGCGGGGCTGATTTAAGATGAAATCTTCGTTTAATGGCCGGTTGCTGCAATCTTGATCTGCAACACCTTCATCTAGATAGCGAATTTCATCAAAGAGGAAGGCGCCAAATCCTGAGCGCTTAATAGATTTCAAAAATTGCTTGGGGATAATCATATCCGTGTCGACGTTGGCGCGATCCAGAGGCGCCACAATACCCGTATGTTGTATAAATTTATTCATTATTATGCCTCCATCATCTCTCTAACATCTACAAATTTACCATTAATTGCCGCGGCAGCAGCCATTGCCGGACTGACCAAATGCGTGCGACCACCATTGCCCTGTCGCCCCTCAAAGTTACGGTTCGAGGTAGAGGCACAATGCTCACCAGGCTCCAACTTATCCGGGTTCATAGCCAAGCACATAGAGCAGCCCGGCTCGCGCCATTCAAATCCCGCAGCGACAAATATCTTATCTAAACCCTCAGCCTCAGCCTGGGCTTTTACTAAACCAGAACCAGGCACCACGATAGCCTCTTTAATACTGGCAGCGACCGTGCGCCCCTTGGCGACTTTAGCGGCATCGCGCATATCTTCGATGCGCGAGTTAGTGCAAGATCCGATAAAAACGCGGTCTAATTTAATCTCGGTAATTAACTGATCTGCACTTAAACCCATATATACCAAAGCGCGATTAATCCCGTCAACTTTTACCGGATCCGTTTCATTGGCGGGGTTTGGCACTTTTGCATCTACCGCAACCACCATTTCAGGCGAGGTACCCCAAGTGACTTGCGGGATGATTGCAGCGGCGTTTATCTCCACCACTGTGTCAAAGACAGCATCGGCATCGGAATGCAAATCAGCCCAGGCAGCTACCGCCTGTTGCCACTGTACACCCTTAGGCGCAAAGGGGCGTCCCTCTACATAATCAATAGTAATTTGATCGACAGCCACCATGCCCACCCGTGCACCCGCTTCGATCGCCATATTACAGATAGTCATGCGGCCTTCCATGCTGATATCAGCCAGGGTAGAGCCGCCAAATTCAATCGCGTAACCGGTGCCACCTGCAGTACCTAATACACCAATAATGTGCAGCACTAAGTCTTTGGCAGTGACACCTAAGCCTAGATCGCCTTCCACTTTAATCAGCATGTTTTTCATTTTTCGGGTAATCAAACATTGGGTGGCCAACACATGCTCAACCTCAGAGGTACCTATACCATGTGCTAACGCGCCAAACGCACCGTGAGTAGCAGTATGTGAGTCACCGCAGACGACGGTAGCGCCGGGCAGTGTAGCGCCCTGTTCCGGCCCCACAACATGTACAATGCCCTGGCGAATGTCATTCATTTTAAATTCTAAAATACCAAAATCTTCACAGTTATCATCCAAAGTCTGTACTTGGATGCGCGAGATGGGATCGACAATCGCCGCTACGCCACCGTCACGCTTAGTAGTGGGAACATTATGATCTGGGGTGGCTAGGTTGGCATCGATGCGCCAAGGTTTTCTGCCCGCTAAACGCAGCCCTTCAAATGCCTGCGGCGAAGTGACTTCATGTAACAATTGTAAATCTATATATAAAAGTGCACTGCCATCATCGTTTTGGCGCACAATGTGCGCATCAAACAATTTATCGTATAACGTTTGTCCGGCCATCTTGTTAACTCCTACTACTAACACTAGTTCTTGGGTAAATACCCGGTCATTTATATCGTTGCTCGCGATATTGAGCCTAAATCCAGCAGCTGAACTCAGGTGAGTGGTAGATTCTTCGATCTTCCACTGTTTTTACTGAAGACTATTTTAATGCGCTATAACAAATAACACAAACTCATAATTTTTATGTAAACTATTCCACACAGGAATAACTAATAAGCGACCAAACCATGGATACCAACACTTTAAATGCTTTTATAGCCGTCGCCGAAAGCGGCTCTTTTTCAATCGCCGCTGAGCAATTATATATCACCCAATCGGCGATCAGCAAAAGAGTCGCCCTACTAGAGCAGCAGCTAGATAAAAAACTATTTGATCGCATCGGCAGGCGAGTTAGCCTCACCAGTGCCGGTCGGGCACTGATGCCCTGCGCTGAGAAAATATTAATGTCATTTGAAGATGCACGCACGGTCATCTCTAATCTAGACAGCACGATTAGCGGCACTTTATCACTGGCGTCCTCTCACCACATTGGGCTACATCGACTGCCTAAAGTACTCCGTCAATACAGCAAAAAGTACCCACAGGTATTGTTAAACCTCAGCTTCAGCGAATCAGAGTCCGCCTATCAAGGGGTGGTCAAAGGCCATTTGGAACTCGCCCTCATTACCTTGGCACCACTGCCTGATCCTATCATCTGCGTGCAAAAAGTGTGGACCGATAACATGCGCTTTGTGGTGGCCAAAGATCACCCACTGGCCAGCCAACAGCAAGTCGACCTAGCACAACTACAGCAACATCGAGCTATCTTGCCAGGGCCTAAAACATTTACCCGCCAAATTACTGCAGAGCGCTTCACCGAGCAGGGGCTCGCCTTAGAAGTCGCTATGTCTACCAACAATTTAGACACCATCAAAATGCTGGTAAAAAACGGACTCGGCTGGAGCCTGCTGCCACAGATAATGATTGATAAAGACATGCGCGAGCTAAATACAGACCAGCCCAGTATCTATCGAGAGCTCGGCTACATTTATCACCGCGATAGAACCTTATCAAACGCAGCCAAGCGCTTTATCGAGCTGCTATAAAGCAAAAAGCCTCTGCATTGTAAAATGCAAAGGCCTTGATAACTCACTTCAACCTAGATTCGACTGTCAAAGCTAGGTTCAATATTTTTTAACGATTGCCGCTGACAGCATTAGCCGGTTTAGCTGCACCGCTACTGGTGCGATGTCTTCTATTTTTAGAGACAGGCTTATGACCGCGGACATTCTCACCACTGCGCTGTCCGTCCTTGTGCTCGACTCTTGCTCGCTTGGGCTTCTTAGCCTGAAACGGACGCGTGTCTAAATTTGAAGCGGGCAATTTATTGGTGGGGGTAAACCCTGCCACTTCTTTGCGCTCAATCACTTCTTTTATTAAGCGCTCAATGTCTTTAAGCTGTTTAAACTCATCGGCGGTCACTAGTGATATAGCGTTACCATCGGCACCCGCGCGACCAGTACGACCGATACGATGCACGTAATCTTCTGAAACGTTAGGCAGATCGAAGTTAACTACTTGCGGTAATTGGTCGATATCAATACCGCGTGCCGCAATATCAGTGGCGACTAACACCTGAATTTTACTGTCTTTAAAGCCTGCCAATGCCTTGGTTCTGGCACCCTGGCTCTTATTACCGTGAATAGCTGCCGCCTTTATACCCGCTGATTCCAACTGTTTGGTGAGTTTATTAGCACCGTGCTTGGTACGACTAAAGACCAATACTTGAAACCAATTATTCTCTTTAATCAAATGGATAAGCAAGGCAGCTTTTTGATTTTTATCAACCGCATACAGTGACTGGGTGATACTGCGTACGGTAGAGTTGCGCGGTGTCACTGATATCTCAATCGGGTTATTGACTAACCGCTTGGCCAAGGTTCTAATCTCATTTGAAAAGGTCGCGGAGAACATTAAATTCTGCCGCTTAGCCGGTAATAGTGCCAATATTTTCTTAATGTCATGAATGAAGCCCATATCCAACATACGGTCAGCTTCATCGAGCACTAATATTTCCAGTTGATTAAACTTAATCGCATTTTGATTGAATAAATCTAACAACCGGCCAGGTGTAGCCACTAGCACATCAACGCCCTGACGCAACTTCTGCATCTGCGGATTGATCTTCACGCCACCGAATACTACTGTCGATTTTAAGGGTAAATATTTAGAGTAGGTCTCTACGTTATCGGCAATTTGCGCCGCCAACTCCCGAGTGGGGGTTAAAATCAAGGTACGCACACAATTAGCGCGCGCCCTATTGCCAGCGGCCAATTTATGCAAAATTGGCAAAGTAAAGGCCGCTGTTTTACCGGTGCCCGTTTGCGCCGCCGCCATCACATCCAAACCTTTTAATACGGCTGGAATTGCCTCGAGCTGAATAGCTGATGGTTGATCGTAGCCCTTTTCGGCCACGGCTCTCAAAATTGGCTCGCAAAGACCTAGTTCGGTAAAACTCATAGTGTAATCTCTTATAAAAAATAGTGTCGGCCCAGGCAATACCTAGCCTGAAAGCGCGCTGCAGTTTACAGCAGCTAAGTTTTAGGTACTACGTTTTTATGCCCTTACAGATAAATAACTTAAAGTGAGGAATAGCATAAAAGTAACTAGCGGGCATAATTTTGTTCATTTTATCCCTTTTATCGATTAAACAAAAAACCCGCACAGGGCGGGTTTAATAGACCGCTAGCTCACTTCAGTTAGAGTGCTTCACTGGTGTTTTTGGCCAGGTCCACCAATTCTTTACCTGCCACGATGTACATTGCATAGTCCTGCTTTTCAGCGATCCGCAACTCCTCTAACACATTAACCCAACGCACTGTCAATGTCTGATGCCGCTCCATCCACAATTCCACCGTTGCCTTAATATCCTGGCCCTTTTTAAAACCCTGCAAGACAGATTTAAGAATCAAACCGTGCTGCCACTCCAGATCATCACGGAAGGCCTCACGTGCCAACCCCTGCCAATGACTTTTAACGGTCAGTGCGTTTAGCTGCTGCGCATACCATGCCAATTGCAGTTTGTTACTGATTTTAAAGTAAGCTCTAGCCACTTCATCAACAGGTACACTGGTCGACTTGCCAATTTGACCAATGGCCAACACAGAATACAAGCCTCTGGTACTGGCAATTTCAGAGGCAATATCCTCGGCAACACCCAACTGAGTATATTTATCATAAGTCTGATGCCAACGGTCTAAAGCTTCTCCAATCAAGAATTTGTCCATGCCCTTAGCTGCAGTGGCAATCAAACCAGAAAATTGATCGTACTCGACTTGACAATCCAGACCAGTCACTCTGTTTCGAACGAACCAACGGGTTGCACGACGGGTTAGATGTTGCAACTCTTGCATCAAATCTAGCTGCACATCAGAATCAATCGTATAATCCATCGACTCAATTTTGCTCCAGGTTTCTGTCACTTTGAAAATGTCGCGCACTAAGATGTAAGCCCTGGCAATGACCCCCACATCGGCACCGGTCGAGGTGACTAATCTATCGACAAAATTGATACCCATGAAGTTGACAATATGATTGGCCACCTGCGTCGCGACTAATTCACGATTCAAACGATGCTCTTTCATTTGCGCACCGTATTGCTGCTCTAATTTCACCGGGAAAGAAGTAGTCAACTCGCGCGAGACATAAGCGTCGTCGGGAACTGAGGTCAACAGCAGCGATTCTTTGAGATCAGCTTTAGCGTAGGAAATTAAAATCGACAACTCTGGACGGGTTAAACCCTCACCATTGATTGCCCGCTCCTTCATTTGATCGTCGCTTGGCAAAAATTCTAAGGCGCGATTAAGCTTGCCTTGATCTTCTAGATTACGGGCGAAGCGGCGATACTCGCCCATCGCTTTAACCACCTGACGCTGGGCCAAGCTAATGGCCTGCACCTGACGATAATTGTTAGCTAGCACCAGCTCGCCAACTTCATCGGTCATTGACGCCAATAAATTATTGCGCTGCTTTTGGGTTAGATCCCCATCATCCATAATGCCTTTGAGTAAAATTTTAATATTCACTTCGTGGTCAGAACAATCCACTCCCGCTGCATTATCGATAAAGTCAGTGTTCGAGCGACCACCCTGTTGACAATACTCGATACGACCCAGTTGGGTCACCCCTAAGTTGCCGCCTTCAGCAAGGACTTTACAACGCAATTCTTTGCCGTTAACCCGCAATATATCGTTTGCTTTATCGCCCACATCTTCATGTGATTCAGACGCGGCCTTAATATAAGTGCCTATACCACCGTTCCACAGCAGATCAACTTCTGCTTTTAACAGCGTATTAATTAATTCTGTTGGCGTCATACTGGCGTTTTTCACCCCGAGCATGGCTTTCATTTCCGGCGTCAATTTGATCGATTTAGCACTGCGCAGAAACAGGCCACCGCCCTTTGAAATCAGAGTCTTATCGTAATCCGCCCAGCTAGAGCGCGGCAGGTCGAACAATCGCTGGCGCTCGACGAAAGATTTCGCGGCATCCGGCTTAGGATCAATGAAGATGTGCAGGTGATTAAAGGCACTTAATAAACAAATCTTGTCGGATAATAACATACCATTACCAAACACATCACCGGCCATGTCGCCGATGCCTATGACCGTAAATTCATCTTTTGCGGTATTGATACCCATCTCACGGAAATGCCGCTCAACCGAAACCCAAGCGCCCTTGGCGGTAATACCCATGGCCTTGTGGTCGTAACCTACACTGCCTCCTGAGGCAAAGGCATCGCCCATCCAAAACCCGTACTCTTCAGAGATGCCATTGGCTATATCGGAGAAGGTCGCCGTGCCTTTATCGGCCGCCACTACTAGATATGGATCGTCAGTGTCGCGACGCACGACATCTTTCGGCGGTGCTATATCTCCATCAACCAAGTTATCAGTAACATCTAACAACGCACTGATGAATATTTTATAACAGGCGATACCCTCGGCCATAAACTCTTCACGAGACATATCCTCGTTAATATATTGTGGAACAAATCCACCTTTGGCACCCACCGGTACAATCACCGCATTCTTAACTTGCTGGGCCTTCACTAAACCAAGCACTTCTGTTCTAAAATCTTCCGCCCGATCAGACCAACGCAAACCGCCGCGGGCAACTTTACCACCGCGTAAATGCACACCTTGAATGCGCGGTGAAAAAACAAAAATTTCAAATAGCGGAGCCGGTAGTGGAATACCGGGAATGTCCTGGGGAGTCATCTTGAAGCAAATATAATCTTTCTCCGACTGCTGAGCATCTCTCTGGAAAAAATTGGTGCGCACAGTCCCTTTAATTAAGGCCAAATACTGCCTTAATACTCGGTCGTCGGTCAGGCTCGACACATCATCAAAACTTGCCACCAGCTTGCTTTCAATTTTTTCAGCACGGCTAGCCGATGCCTTTTTAGGATCAAAATAGGCGTGAAACAGCTTCACTAATTGTTCAGAAATCGCCGTGTAGTTGTTCAGCGTCGCAATGATTGCATCGGTGCTAATTGGAAAGCGGATTTGCTTCATATAAGCGGCGTAAGCTCTGAGTAAAACAACGTCACGCCAACCCAATTTAGCCCCTAAAATCAGACGGTTAAAATTGTCTGATGAGGCTCGCTTATTCCAAACGGCCAAGTAGGCCTCCTGAAACGAGTGCCGGTGATCTTTGACATCAATTTTATCAGATCCAGTATAGACCAAATTAAAGTCATGCAGCCAAACCACATTATCACCCGTTTTGATCTGGTAGGGATGCTCATCAATAACGCGCAGGCCCAAGTGCTCTAACACCGGCAATACATCTGAAAGCGGTAGCGCTTCATGTAAATTATATAAGGTTAGGTTAAGCTGATTACCTTCATTCTCTAATTGGCGGTAAAAACTTAACGACAGCGGTTGCGCATCATTTAACTGATTCATATAACCGATATCAGCGACCCCAGTGCGGGCACTAAACATGTCACTATAACCCACCGGGAAGTTAACCCCCGTCTGGTTAAAGGCGTTGAGCCCCTGCTCTTCACCCAATTTTTCCACCAGTGCAATGCGCAGCTCATCATGCCAGCTCCTAGAAGCTTGTCGGACCAGCTTTTCAATGGTTGCAAGATCGGAATTGGCATTGACATTACCTGCAGAATTTCGCAAGGTAAACTGGGTTCTGGCTAAAATAGACTCTGAGAAATAGGTGTGAAAATCAGACTGATCACAACCTAGCGTCTCCTTGAGGATGTTTTCAACTTTGATTCTAAATTGAGTGCTGTAGATATCACGTGGTGCATATACCAGACACGAAAAGAAGTGTGCAGATTTATCTTTACGCACAAAGATGCGAATTTGACGACGCTCGTGAATTTGTAAAATACCCATTGCCATGGTGAAAAGTTCATCAGAACGGGTCAAAAACAACTCATCGCGAGGGTGGATTTCTAAAATTTGCTGTAACTCTTTCCAGTTATGACCGCCCTGTGGTAGTGCGGACCTGGCCATCACCGATGCAACTTTGCGACGTACTATAGGAATTAGAGAAGAGCTTTTGTTATAAACAGCAGAAGTGTACTGTCCTAAAAAGCGCAGCTCTCCCACCCATTTACCGGTTTTATCAAACTGCTTAATACTAATGTAATCAGGATGTGACGGGCGGTGAATACGAGATTTCGCCATCGCTTTAGAAAAAGTAATGACATCGGTTTCATCAATAGTGACGTCTTCTGAAATATCATGGAACAATTTAGATTGGTAGAATTGATTGCCACCTTGTTTGAGCAAACCTAACTGTGAACCCTCGACGACCACCAGTTCAGTTTTTCCCGCTTTCTTAACCACTTCATACTGGTCGAAACCTAAAAAAGTAAAGTGATCTTTAAGCCATATTAAAAAACTTTTCGCTTCATCAAGATCATCCGCAGGCACTTTTTTTATGTTTAAAGCAAAGCTCTTAATCGCCACTTCGCAGTGCTCAACCATTGCCGGAAAATCATCGACAACCGCAATAACCTCATTGAGTATTTCAGTCAACGTCGCTCTTAAATCTTCCAGTTGCGCCGCATCTGAATGACGATCTATTTCTACTGAAATCAGAGATTCCCGTTTATAACTGGTGGCTTTACTGCCATCCACCACCAATTTTTTGAGTTTACCCGCATCATCTCGAGAACAGGTTAATACCGTATTATTGATGGCGTGAATGGTTAGGTTACGTCGATTTAATTCCATGCGTAACGAATCAACCAAAAAAGGTTTATCCGTTTGCAATATTTCAATGAAGGTATGGGTCGACTGCCAGCCATTCTCTTCATAGCGGGGATTGAACACCCGCACAGCGGGAGACTCACTTCGATAGTTTTGGATAAATTGCCAGCTTTCTAGTGTCGCTCCATAGAGGTCATCTATCCGCCAAGCTTCTAAATCTGCTTCTGATGCAGCCGCGTAATATGCCTGCGCGAATTGTTTAACAGCTTTAGCTTTGGTTACTGCTAATTTATTGTCTAATTCTTCGTTTAGATCTTTTAGCAGTGAAGCTTTAATTGTTCCAATTTCAGTTGACATCGTCTGTTAATTCCTAGGTTTTTTTATTGTAAATCATGATTGACCTCAGATAAGTATAGACTAGGTTTGATAGTCATTCTTACTTGATTGCTAAATTTTACTCTTTATATCAATATTTTAAATATTTAATTCGATGATTGCACAATCGTCCATCATCAATGATAATTCATAACATATAACGTTTACCCAGCCAATAGCTACAGGTCAATTAATGTGAACTTAACAACAATCCAATCTATTATCAAAAGTTTAGTGATTTTATTAACATATAGCCTAATTTCGGGGCCGTTACTGGCTGACCTTTCAGTCAATACTAATCGCAGTCAGTATTCTCCGAGTGATAATATTAATTTGAAAATTGAAACGACCAACCCTACGCAACAAGCACTTGATTTATCGCCTCTGCAACAAGGTTTTATTATAATTGACCAAAAAAAATTGATGATCAATAGTTATGCCGAGGGGAAACGTACCAGCGTGGTGCGCTGGGAGCTGTTACTTCGCGCTCGAAAATCTGGTCCGATTGAAATTCCAAGCTTAGAACACAACGGTGAATTCAGCGCCCCGTTAAGCATCTTTATCCAAAGCAGTAGTTCATCCCGCTTCCTGCCTGTCTCCGATATGCCGGTCATTTTGGATGCCCAGCTGAACCGCGAAGACGGCTATGAAAAAGCGTTGTTTATCTACACCTTAAACTTGTATTCCGACCGGCCTCTCGCGCCTGACTTTTCTCTTAGCGCCCCTAAAATCACCAGGGCAAAGGTCATATTATTAAACAGTAACGAAATCCAAAAAGTAGAAATCAGAGGCAAACAATACGATGTACGAGAGTATCGTTATGCTATTTTCCCCGCTGAGATGGGAAGATATGTTATCGAAGGCCCGGTTTTTAATGGCGCACAAGTAGACGCTAATCAATTGGAGGCAAGAGCCAACAATCTTGAAATCAATGTTCGCGCCCGACAAGATTTCGACAATGCAAGCTATTGGCTGCCCGCCCAGCGTGTCTCCATTGACGAGACTTGGGTTAAAAACCAACGATTACAAGTAGGCGATATTATAGAGCGGGAAATTATTATTCAAATGCAGGGAATAACCGCTGCAGAGATGCCGAAGATTAAAATACCCTCACCTGAAATCGTCAAGATCCTCTCCAGTAAAGTTACTTTAAGTGACAGCATTGATGAAAAAGGCATCAGAGGAACTAAGACTATTAGACAAAAAATTCAGTTGCTAGAACGCGGTGAGCTCACCTTTGACAAAATAGCTATTTATTGGTGGGACACCGATCAAGACAGTCAAAAGGTCGCCACTATCGACAAAAACATTCTCAACGTCTTCCCAGGTCCCAATGGCGAATCATCAATTGAGAGGGAAGTTGCACAAAATAAAGCGGCGCAATCCACCAATGAAAACATCATCATTATTGAAACCGAGAGCTCCTGGCTGATATGGGCACTAATAGCCCTCAGTGCCATGACTTCTCTAGGGTGGCTATTTAATCTGCGTAAAGTAAGGCGCATCAAAGATGCTCAAGCGGAAGCTTTCCATCAAAACATAGCCGACAAAAACCGCAAGCCGGGAAACGCTACCACTGGCAGCACTACGCTGGATAATGAGAATTTTAACGCCAAAGCAGAGTTGAATACTTTCCAAACACTAGGTAGAGCCTGCTTACAAAACGACCTCATTAGCGCCAACCGACGCCTATTAGAATGGGCCAATTATTATTGGTACCAACAGCCTCTAGAGAGCATCGGGGATATTGTGACACTGGCCAATAATGATGCATTAGCAGCGTTATTAAAGGATATGCAGCACTGCCTTGACACCCATGATGTCGCTCAATGGCAGGGAAAGTCTCTGTTTGAACTCTTAACTCAGCTAAGAGACAAATAGCGGCCTTAGCATCACGCTACGCTTGGTTAAGCCCGGTTACAACCGAATCAACCCCAATCGCGAGGGTGTCGTAAAAGGCACTTATTTATGGAGCACAATAACCATACGGCAAGGGCAGTCGAGGCAAAGTATAATCAACGACTGCAGCTGGACCAAAGGGCTTTAGGCAAAGCCGACGAAAAACCTATTAGCTGTTCTTGCCGTCCCTCGTGAGCTGTTGCTGAAATCTCAAATAGCATTAACCTCAAACGAAGTGCTTTAATGATTATTCAGATAAAGGCCTATGTGAGATAACAGTCTTTAGCGATACACGATTATTTTGTGGCAGCCGCACTTGGCTAGTTTTATTAAAATGGTAGCCCAATCGCTCAAACGCCTCATTGAGAGTTTGTGAACGCCAGTCCTCGGTTGCCTGAAATGGAGTCTGATAAAGCATGACAGAACCTTTCATATTAAACCTGCTAAGCTGTTAGATAAATGACAGTGGATATCATTTTTTAAAGCAATTATCAGGCCATATTTTGAAAACATACATCTTATATTTTTTAAATCTTAAAAATTAAATAGTTATATTCTTTTGCCTACAGCAATTACCCTACTGGCTTTATTCTCAGCAATGAATTTAATCCGCTTTATTTTTCAAACAATAGCAGCTTAAAAAAAGTCATTAAATCAAATGCCTGCTACTATTTCTAAAAATATAATCCTAAGAGAAGCAGCTAATATCGGCTTTATTGGTCACTTTAGAGGAGCTACTGACATGGCAAGAAAAGTACCGACAGCTGCTAAAGGGCATAAAGATGCCGATACTTGCCGCCACGATAGTGCTATCTTAGCGCTGTTATCATGACGATACCAAGCCCGTAACAGAGCCCTGCGTAAACGCATTGGCAGTGTGGGTAAAACAGATTACCTTTTGTTTTTAAAAATCAGGAATTAGGCTAGCGCCAAGGAGTTCCATGAGCACTAAACCCCAGTTAAATAGCGGCAGATTTGATCTCATACCCATTGAACACACCCCAGACGGCAACGGCCACTTAATTGAAATGATGCAAAACGCTCAAATCCAGCGTTTTTTAAATGGTTCGCCATTATCCGACAGTGAAGCGCTGGTAGGACTGGAGCGTTTTCACCGCTACGACGACGATGATCTCGGCTATTGGCTGATTTATGATACAGGCCAAAATTGTGTGGGCATGTGCTTGTTAAAACACTTGCCCAGTCGCGACAAAACAAACTTGATAGAGACGGGATATTGGATAAAACCCGCCTTTTGGGGACAGCGAATCGCTGCAGAGGTAACCTGCAGATTACTCAAGTACGCTTTCCTAGACTTAGCCTTAGAGAAGGTAATAGCCGTCGTCGACCCCGAGAACATAGCATCCAGTAAATCTTTGCAGCGTGCCGGCTTAATTCGCAGAGGTCACATTCATGCCTATGGTGCAGAGTTACCTTTGTATGTAATCAACAAGGCCGAGTTCAATAATACTCACCGTGAATATGCCAGCGCAAATCGTTAACAGAAGTACAGTACGCTCTATGGACAACAGGGCCAATTTTTACTTTTATCGATAGCCTGTCAAGGTGGCAAAGCGGGGGGAATATTCCATATTGATTGTTGCATAAGCGCCCTCAACCCGCCGGCTTCGCTCGCTTGATGATAGTCACCCTGTTTAACCCTGATGATGGCTGGCACCGTCAACCAACAAGACCCACAATTCGCTTCTCAGACGCCGACAATAATATAACCAGCCCTGATGTTAGCGCATTTCTATAACACAGCCCAACGCCTATGCTAGTATGTTGGCTTTAGTATTTTCTAGGGAACTACCGTATTGAAGTCTCAGCCTAAGTCCTATTTCAAACTCACTCTACTACTGTGCATTAGCTTGTTAATTAGCATCGCAGTGTCCAGTATTTATAGTGACAGGCAACAGCAGTATGCCGCTCCATTCAACTTGGCTGATCTAGCCGGCACTGAGCATCGACTCAGCGATTATCAAGGCCAAGTACTGATCGTTAATTTTTGGGCCAGTTGGTGCGTCCCCTGCCGAGAAGAAATTCCAGCCATGAACCGAGCCAACACCCTATTGAAAGAAAACAATGTACAAATGCTGGCCATTAATTATGGTGAAGATAGCAGCACCGTGCTGGATTTTTTGCAACAGACACCTATCGAGTTCACGGTCTTATTAGACACCGATAATCGAATCAGTAAAGCTTGGGACATCAAGGTCATGCCAACTACCTTGATCCTGAATAGCCGCGGAAAAATTATCGAGCGAGTACTGGGGCCTCGCGAATGGGACAGCCCGGCGATGATTGAGAGAATTAAACAGGTCAAATAAGATCGCCTGCCACTTGTCTAATAGCCTAATTCAGCCTTTATGCTGCACCCACTAAGGTGCTAAATTATCATCAGTGATGAGCAATTGACGACAGGTGCGGGAAAAGAACATTAATCGTTTTCAACAACGGCCTATTTAAGGCAATTGCTTTGATAATAACCTTGATAATCAGCAATAAAACCTCGGCTGACTTGAGCGTTAAAGCCACAGGCTTTTATCTCCTTGAAAGTGTTCCAGATGCTTTCTTTGCATTTTCTAAAGATAGCCTCCGCTTTCACAAAATTGTCGGCTGCCTGCTTAGAGAGCGAACAAAGCTCTTGTTGCTCTGCACTACTATAGGTTGTTGACTGGGCAATCTTTACCACGTATTGATCACCATAAGCTGAGCCTAACTGCGCATATCTAAGCCCATTGGCCATTTCGCTAGTGCCCACCACTTTGCTGACAATGACAGGTTCAAAGGTCGCACTAACCGATGCTTCACCGACGCCCAGAGTGTCTATAAGCTCTCCCTCAGTCGCACCTGCATTTAAACCATTGTTAAGCTGCCCTTGTGGCGCAGGGGCAACCAGACTATCACTGGTTAATGGCAAGCTGGCTCCCACCAATGTCTCAGTCACTACCCGAGTGTCTACAGCCTCTACTTTAGTGACCCCTCTCGCACTTAGACTATCCGTAGTCACACTTTCAATCTGACCTTGCTGCCCAGTCACAACAGTACTGTCACTCTTTATTGGCAGGTTCGAGTCGATGACAGTATTAGCGATTACCACTAAGCCATTGTTATTACAGTTGAAAGCCTTTGCCTGACCTGACGCATTATTGGTACTCATCGCGTACAGCGCATTAAGTTTAAGCTCTTGGATGTAGACCACATTGCCACCCAGGAGATAAGTCTGGTTGCGCATATCATTTTTGACTGCTGTGATTAAATTATCATCCGATACCATGCCACCCGATAACATGTTGCCCTGTGAACTTGAAATACCCCCAAGTAATGTGCAATCTTCAGAATCAGGGGATTGATTCACTAACAGGATACTCTGAGCACCTGGGAGTGTGGGTTGTGATACACATCCAACTAGGATTAGCATACCGCTAATACTGAAAAACTTTATGGCTCGATTATTCATAATTCCCTCTATTAGTTTCGAACACTATAATGACCAAGGATAGGGCTAAAAGCCCGACTCGAGCACTAACATGATCAGTGATTTTGATAAAAATAACACACCAAGTATCTAGGTTGCACTAATCCAGAATATTGACAGAGCGACCCTGCATCAGCGAAGACCCCTATCGCTGCTTCGCAACTCCCAACATGCCTGGCAACCACCATCAAGATGATGGTAATTTTATCTCGATAGATTATCAGCACAAGCCTGATCCGTATAGATAATGCTAAAAGCACAAGCGCGATGCTAGCACTAGCCAAAGCAAACGGTAAGCAAGGCAGCGATGCCCATTTTCTGCCAAAACAGATACAATAACTATGCCTTAAACTCACTAGCCGCTGGGTAAATAACAGTGTAGTCAGACAGTAACTGAATACTAATTCACCGCGGTGAACCAGACAGCACCCCACTCAATACATGCCCTATGCCCAGATAACCTAACTTCTCCCCCTCATTTCACCGCACAAAAATGATAGGTTAAGCACAAGCTTCATTATTCATCGCACTGCCAGAGATCCCCCTGCGGAGCCTTAACATTATAGACTCAAGTCTGAGTAACGCTCTTGATCAGTCAGATAATTGCTTATTAAAACTAAAATTACTGTTAAAATAGCCGAATACTCTACTTTAACTCTCAACAGAAAATAAACACATCTATGTCATTAAACAACATTCGCATCGTCCTCATTAATACCTTTCACCCGGGAAATATCGGCGCTGCTGCCCGGGCGCTAAAAAACATGGGTCTATCAAATTTGTATTTGGTCAACCCTGTTGATTACCCTCACCCCGAGGCTATCTCGCGAGCCGCCGGTGCCCAAGATGTTTTAGAAAATGCCACTGTGGTCAGCACATTAGATGAGGCCATTGCCGATTGTCCGTTAGTGATCGGGACCAGCGCTAGAAATCGAACCTTCGACCTACCACTATTAGATGCAAAAACCAGTGCTGCTAAAATCATCACAGAATCGTCACAGGGAAACATTGCAATTCTGTTCGGTCGCGAGAGCAAAGGATTGCTCAATGAGGAACTTAGCTTATGCAATTTCCATATGTTTATCCCCACTAATCCGCAATATCCGGTCCTTAATATCTCTCAGGCAATCCAGATCAGCTGTTATGAAATTTGGCTTGCAAGCCAGTCGCCAACGCCCCAAGATAGCCCTAACAACTATCCTGCTCACCGTGAAATGAACTATTTTTATCAACACTTAGAGCAAGTACTGCGCAAGGCACATTTCTTAATCCCACAACACGAGGGTAGAGCGATGCAAAAATTACAGCGCTTTTTTAATCGCGCTCGGCCAGAAACAGAAGAGCTGGGCATGTTGCGCGGAGTACTCTCCTCCATTGAAAAACGCATTGACGATTTACACAATAACCGCTCTTAAATAGCAGATTAATAATTTATGAAAAAAACGATTCCCCTGGGCGATTTATCCCTCGATTCCTTCTTGAAAGATTACTGGCAAAAAAAACCGGTGGTGATTCGCAATGCTATCAGTGACTTTAAAGCGATTATCAGTGCCGATGAACTCGCGGGACTCGCCTGTGAAGAAGAAGTCGAATCGCGGTTAATTATTCAAGATAATAATGAAAATCAATGGGCTATGAAACACGGGCCTTTAACCGATGATGATTTTTCACAGTTACCCAACAGTCATTGGACACTGCTGGTCCAAGCAGTTGACCACTGGCACCCACCGGCGACAGAGCTATTGAAACTCTTCGATTTCATTCCGCAGTGGCGGATTGATGATTTGATGATCTCCTACGCCAGTAAAGGCGGTGGTGTAGGACCTCACTACGATAATTACGACGTATTTCTACTGCAGGCAACTGGCACCCGACAATGGCAGTATGGAGGGGTATTCGATCAGCACTCTGCACGTGACACCAATTCAGAGCTGATGTTATTAGCCGATTGGGAAGCTGATCACAGCGTCACTCTACACCCGGGAGACATGCTCTACATGCCACCTAATGTAGGTCATAACGGCATCGCTTTAAGTGATGATTGCACCACCTATTCGATTGGTTTTCGCGCGCCATCGCACAGCGAAATCCTCCTTAACTTTAGCGATTTTGCCGCTCAAGACCTCTCACCTGAACTCAGATTTAGAGATCCAAAACTCAAATCTCAAACGCATTCGGCGCAAATTAGTAAGGATGCCATTCGCAACATTAAAACCATTCTCAAGCAGTACCTAGATACCCCCGGTCTCATTGAGCAGTGGTTTGGCTGTTATATGACAGAACATAAGTACCAGGAACAACAGCAAGAGTTTTATTTAGAAAATAGTGTTGATGAGGTGATAGAGGCCATGCATGAGGCCACCCTACTCAGTAAAATACCCGGCACACGGACTGCATTTCAACAGAATGATGCCAGCCATAAAAATGCTATGTTATTCTTTATCAATGGTATGTGCTGTCAAATAACGGCAGATCAGCAGGATTTTGTGATCTCACTCTGCGAGGAAAACACGGTGAGTTTAAACCATGTATTGGCATCGCCAGAGCGGATTAAATTAATGGCTAATTTAATTAAAATTGGCGCCTACGAGATACAATGAGACCTCTGCATAACGTAGCGAATGAAGATAATACAAGGCAAAAACAGGCGAAATAGCGGAGTCTACTGGTGTAAATGAGCATATTGAGCCTGTTTTTAACGCAGTATTATCAAATGCAGTAGTTATGCTGAGGTCTCACAATAAACAACCTAAATGCGATCGATAACTTGCCTAGAAATCGCGGAATTTTCCAGGCATTAAGGATCAACACTGCTGCACTAACACTGCAGCCAGCTTACTCCACTTTTTTAGGACTAATACTTTGGATCGGATAACAACAATATCGTTAAGCCGACATTTTAAAAGCAACTTGTAGCCTTAACTGTTCTGTATATAAGGCCATTAAATGCAACATTTTTGCCTGAGCATAACACCCGGCAACGGTGCTACTGCGCTCAGAATACCCGGCTATGCCGGCTTTTTTCATGGCGTATTCGATAGAAATAGTGCCGTATCTATTATTCGTACCATAGGCATTCGCCGCCAGATACATAGAGCAGTTAACCGCTAATCCATCTAGCCAATCCAGTGACAAATTGTATGCCAGACAGCTCTGTTTCAGAACTCTGGTTTGATAGAGCGCATTAAACATAATGACATTTCGCTGTCGCATTAACGGGATAATTCGATCCAACACTTGTGGCCAACTGGGCCTGTCTTGCAACGCACTGGCATTGATACCTTGGCTGCGTTCAACATCCGCATCTATTTCTATGCTCGGTTTTATTTGAGAGTGAAACAGCACACTTTGATCGGTATCTAAAATGGCAATCTCGATCACTTGTGAGAATTGATCGCTACCGGTGGTTTTAATGCTCAAGTAAATTGGCGATCCAGTATGCCAGTTACCTGCTACAGCCCCGGCCCTCGCTAAATCACCAGTCAGCTCTCGCTCAATAGACAGGTGGGTGCTGGTTGCATCCTTTTTCATTTTAAGCTCCTCAATATTTAGATTGCATAGGCTTTAGAATATACAACATTTTACTGGATGTATATACATGTACTGGTTTTATTATCAGTATTTATATTTGCTTATAAAGTTATTCACCGACCCCACAGAGCAGTGGCCAATCACTCGCCTAACTAGTGATATTTTTTAAGTAAGCTAAGCCTCTGAAACCTGCGCGTCAATAACATCAGACCTCATTCAAGGGCAAAAACGCAGAACAGCAAAGCGTAACCAACCGCTGCAGCTAGTCCGCAGGGTTTAGTCAATAACGACTAAACGACGCAGTCAGCATGGTCTATTTTTTGACCATTCGCCGGTTATTAACCCTGTATTTTCGAGGCTGACTATCAAACCCATTAGGTTAGTTATGCTGAGGTCGCACTAAATATTTAGATCAACTCTCATTGCTAGAACCCATCAAAACGGTATTCAATTCAATCATTAACCTTGCATTATTATTAAATATTTATATTCATACCAACAATTAACATTTAGATTAAAAGTAAGGTTTGGTGATTAAATTTATTTCAACGTTATTACTCTCCACCCTGGCGTGGACTTTAAGCGCTAGCACCAGAGTGCAAGATGAAATGGGGACTTTCAGCATTGACTATACCCCGCAGAAAATTGTGGGTTTAGAATATTCAGTTATCGATGCATTGGCGACCTTGGATTTATCTCCTGTCGGTATTGCGGATGATGGTAAAAAAGAATCTGTGATCACACAAATCAGTGACAAAATTGATCCCTGGGTCTTTGTAGGTTCGAGATCAACCCCGAACTTAGAGATTATCACCTCCCTTAAATCCGATCTGATTATTACCGATATAGAACACCAGACCACCATTGACCAAGACTTACAGAAAATCGCCCCCACCCTCATCCTAAAGAGTCGCGGTGAGACTTATCAAGATAACCTAATCTGTGTGGTTAAAGTCGCTAAAGCATGAACTGGGAACAGCGCACGCTATAACGCCTGCAACAACACAATGAGCGCATGGACGCCTACGCCAAAGAAATAAGTAGTGACAAAACCTTGCTATTTACGATCGCCAATGCCCGGGGGATTTGGATGCACTCGCCGATGGCGGGTCATGTCTCGCCTAGGTTTAACAAGCGCGATTGCACAAGAGACAGAAAAAGCCTATATCAGCTCGACTTTAGTTGGTGAAAGCTAATCCCGTTTATTTACTGGCTGGGAAATACGGCGAAAAAACGTTATCGATAGCGTTGAAAAGAACCCGCTATGGCAGATGATCAGCTCGGTAAAGAATCGCACTTACTCTGAAACAGACCCTTTTTATGGTCTAAAAACCGCGGCATGATCGCTGCAGAAATAATGGCTGCTAAGTTAAAAACACTCATCAAGTAACCAGCAGAGACTTCAGCAGAACGTCATCAAGGAAGCTGGCGATAGCGGAGTCAGTATGCTCCGCTGGTTGAATATTGAGCGGCTTTTAAACGCTGTGTACTAGTGATGCACGATTTAAATCAGGCCTGTCGTTTCGCCGATCAATTAATTGTCATGATAAACGGCAGTATCGTGACGCAGTGGACTCCGCAAACAGTCTTTACCGCGCAGTTGCTTAACGATGTATTTAACTTTAACGCGGTTATTATTCAAGACCCGCAATCAAACACCCCAATGAGCATTGCGATACACCCCCAATCAACCAAACTCCATGCACTCAGTGCAGTAACGGCTGCCGCTAGCCCTCAATAAATACGATGAAAATTGGCTACTGGCTATTTGGCTTTAGGGTTCGATAGCTCGGCCTTCCGGTTGCGCTCGCCTGAACTTGGCAATCTAGAAATAACTCGCCATCGATAGGATGCTCTACATGATTGCGGGTATGAGTGATAGTGACCTCTACACAGCTGGCTCCGGCAACTTTGGCCATGCTTGTCGCCTCCTCCGTGGCCAGTACCTCAGCCTTAGCAATCGCCTCGGCCAAACGGGTAAATTGCTCTGGCTCTCCCCGGTGGTAGAGCCGATAAATACCGACACTCGGCTGAGAAATAGTCACCTGCGCCCGCTGTACCACGGATCCCATCACTGCGCCCACCGCACTGGCCACTTCGCCGTGTTTGGGTAGGAATAATTTTACTCCCAGTCTCTTTGCCACTGCCGGGTAATAACTAGCGGCTGGGGCACCCACCGCCACCAGCGGATAATCGCTACAAAAATCAATATTAAACAGCGCTGCAGTATCACTCTCGCCCGTGTCTTTGTTTAATACCAAGCGCGTTAGCAACTGGGTCAACTGTGCGGCACGCGAGTGCGATAAACTGCCCAACTGATTGAGGCTCGCCTCGATTAAGGTCTGGCTGATTTTCTCGTGTAATAGCGCAATGACTTGCTGTGATGGACCCACTGCATCGTCGCTCTGCCAATTGCCAAACCCGTATAAACAGCGCATTTGATTAGACCAAATTTTGCCGGCAAGCTGTGCCGCCTCTCTATCCAGATGTGAACTCAAGCCCAGTACATGAGCGGCATCAGTTGGGGTAAATCCTGAATATATGGCCAGACCTAAGCGCTGTAATTTAGCCAGAGATTTCACCAGTTCTCGATCGGTCTCACTGGCCTGATCTAATTCAATGGGGCCCTGCTGCAATTGATACCAAGCGTTTAATTGCTCAGCCGTTAGCATCGATAATAATTGTTCATCCCCTTCCAGAGGTAATACAAACTTGTTGTGCCTAGCATTGGGATAGCAGGCCAATTGTTGCTTAAGTCTGGCGATGACCCAGGGGTATTGCCGGGCGAGTAAACTGATCGGCACGACTCTTCGAGGACCAATCGTTAAGCCCTGCGCCCCTTTCATCTGAACTTCGCTATCCCCACCTAAACCCACGCAAAATACTTTAACCGCCTCGATCATCGGCCGCCAATCCCCCACTTGTGCACCATCAGTGCTCAAGGTAGGCTGACCATTGCGCACCACTGCGATATCGGTGGTGGTACCCCCCATATCAATTACAATCGCGTTTTGTAAGCCACTGAGGGCACAGGCGCCAATGACACTCGCCGCTGGCCCCGACAACACTGTAGACACCGGTTGCTCTAGGGCTACTTGAGTATTAACTAGCGAGCCATCCCCCTTCACTATCATCAGCGGCGCGCCAATCTCTCTCAATTTGAGAATAGCTTTCACCGAGCGTACCAACTGGTGTATATAGGGAATCATGCGGGCATTCAGCACAGCGGTGAGGGCCCTTTGCGGGGCACCTAGACTACTGGCTAATTCATGTCCGCAGGCCACAGGTTTATCACATAGCTCCTCGACAATCGAGCGCAGCCGCAACTCATGTTGGTTATTTCTGGTGGCAAACATGGCGGAAATAGCAAACGCAGCCACGCTGTCTTTATATTTCAGAATATGCTGACGGGCTCTGACTTCATCGAGGGGTTGTATTTCGTCTCCAGTAGCATCGTGGCCGCCTTCAAGCACAATGGCTGCGTCTTTGGCAACCAGATGATGTAACTCGCTTTTCGCTAATTGGCGCTCACTGTAGCCGGCGAGCAGCACACAGACATCTGCACCGCGTCCCTCTATGACTGAATTAGTGGTCAAGGTAGTAGACAGAGAGACCAGCTCAATCTGGCTGAGCATTTCTTGAGGCAGACCTTGCATTGCCCTCTCTATGCCAATACTGAGGTCTTGACGGGTGGTTAAACTTTTAAAACTAGCCCGTACTTGCAGCTGCTCATCGATCAATACCGCATCTGTGTAGGTACCGCCCGTATCAATGCCTAAGCGAAATGCCATCACTATCCTCTGAGAAAAAAAATGAATAAATGTAGGAGAGTTTATGCAAGCTTAAAGAGAGCTACCAACGGGGTTAGACCGACGCGCGCCCCTTCTGTTAGCACGCTTAGTCGTTTGACGCTCAGTTCTTCTGCGGGCAACCAGTTGTGCCACCCGCTCCGCCAAGGGCTGAACCAGTTCGGCCTTTAGTGAATGCTGGTAAACTTGCCAACCTTTTATTTCAGAGTCTGTGCGTCCGCAGCCAAAACACCAACCCGTCAGTTGATCCATTTTGCAGACTCCCACACAGGGAGACATCTCAGCTTGTGCTATTAATTGCGCGTCATTCATTTAACCACTGCCTTCATTGTTATGCTAATAAGTGCTTAGATCAGGTACTGCCCTTATACCCGCTATTGCGAGTCATAGGTTCAATACACTTACCTTAAAGACAAATTATAACAATTGAGCAACCGAGAAAGAGCTGCTAGCGACTAACAGCTATTCAATTGCGACCCTCTGGGGACTGACCTGTTGATCGTCAAAGATCGGCAACCAAATGGGCTACTGAGGAGAATGTTAAGCGTCTAGATCCATTTTAAAGTTAGTCAGTTGGCTATTTTTACAGACCTTTATTCCGCAACCCGGCTCAACCATCTGCCAATTTGCATCCGTTACTTCTAGAGGCTCCGAGGCGATAGCCACGCCTTCACCAGTACAGCGATAATAAAGACTTGGCGCCCTGCTATCTGAAGAGTAACGAAAGGCGTAAATGCACTCGCCATCACTTAACGTCGCGGTAAAACGAAAGGCACCATCAATGTTTTTGTCAGCCATCAGCTGGTTTACTTTATTACAGAGTTTAGACACCGCTGCGATGGGATCTTCGCTTAATCCAAAACCATAGAGTGCTAAAAACAGCGCCTCGCTGTCGGTGGTGCCCTCGCGGCCCAGATAGTGGTGATCTGGGATCAGATTTTCAATATCCCGTCTCACTTTTTCATATTCGGCTATCTGCCCATTGTGCATAAACATCCAATTATCAAAACTAAAGGGATGACAGTTTGCACGGCTAGTAAAAGTCCCGGTAGAGGCTCGTACATGGGCAAAAAACAGCCTTGATTCAATCTGTCGACATAAACTCAATAGATTTTGATCCGCCCAAGCGGGCAGAATCTCCCGATATATTCCAGGGTAGGGCTTAGCCCCATACCAACCTAAACCAAAACCATCACCGTTGATCGCCGTTTTTGATTCAGAGGCATTCAAGCTCTGCTTGATCAGGGAGTTGCCTGGGTTCTCTATTAATTCTTCTAGAAAAATAGCTTTACCCGAATACGCTAACCAACGACACATACTAACCTCTTACTTAATTATTTGACTGACATAATACGAAATTCTGCAGAGCAGCAAAAGCGTCTCCATTTAGAGACCTTTTCTTGTATCTTCATGAAATCAAAATATTTCAATGAATTAACCGCTTTAAAAACACAATTATTTTCTTTAGAATACAAAAAAAATCGCTCCACCTTGAATGAGGCCATTATAATACAAAAAGTTGATCTGAATCAGTTTATAATCTGATCTTAGAGAATTGTTGTTACAGCGCCAAAGTCGCTGTTCTCTAACCAGTGTTCATCCAGAAACGGGGCCATGGTGATGGCGATACTAGAGCTGGCCATATTAGACACGCTAAATAACGCCCTCTAAGTCGTGTTTAGGTCGAGCCCCTGGGACGACCACAGTAGATGCTTGCTTCCCGATGGACACTAACGATAGACAGCACCCAACATTGAGCCTAGTGGCTATTTAACAATATGAGAAAACACAGTGAACCACAATATATCTCTACAGAATGTTTCCATCTCCTCAAGTATGCAATGTTGTAATTGTAATTTAAATTCTCTCTGTATGGCCGTGTCGCTTGATCTATCCGAGATGTCAAAGTTAGATAGAATTATCAGTCGTGGCAAACCAATGCGTAAAGGTCAATTACTCAGCACCCAGGGAGAAAACTTTATCTCGGTCTTCGCCCTTAAGACTGGCAGTGTTAAAACGTATACCACCAGTGCTGAAGGCGATGAACAGATCACCGGTTTTTATTTTCCCGGGGACTTAATTGGACTCAATGGCATACATTCCGGCACTTGCCCAGATTCAATTCAAGCACTAGAAACCACCACCGCCTGTAAGATAGAGTTTGAACAACTCGATCAGCTTTCAGTGGATTTACCAAAATTGCGCCGGCAAATTCTCAAGACAATGAGTAAAGATATTTGCAATGAGCAGAATATGCTACAACTATTGGCCAATAAAAACTCAGATGAGAGAGTCGCCACTTTTTTGTTGCGTTTATCCAACCGCTTTAAAGCCCGCGGCTTCTCTGAATCGCGCTTTAGATTACCCATGTCGCGTAACGAAATCGCCAATTATTTAGGGCTCACCGTAGAAACGGTCAGCCGCGTATTCACTCGAATGCAAAAAAACGGCTTCATCTTAGTTAATAACAAAGAGATTCAAATAGTTGAACTTAAAGCGCTATTAAAGTTAGCTAATAATACGGCCTAACAGGGCTCTCTAAATAAGCCTAGTAATGATTTTACACTTCTGTATAGTGCTAGTGCAGTCAATAAAGGCTTTTTCCTCTTTAGCTGCACTCTCATTATTTATTTATATTTAAGGTTCAGCAATGTCATTCGACGAATTGTATGTAAAATCGGTAATCCGCTCACTGGATAACTGGCCTGAAGAAGGCGTCGTATTTCGCGATATTACCCCTATTTTTAAAGACCCTAAAGCATTGCGCATGGTGTCTGACGCATTTATTCAACGTTACATTGATGCAGATATCACCCATATCGCCTGTATTGATGCCCGTGGATTTCTAGTAGCTTCTATCATGGCTTACCAGCTGGGACTGCCTTTAGTCTTAGTGCGAAAAAAAGGCAAACTACCAGGTGAGACAGTCCGTCAAGAGTACAAACTTGAGTACGGTACCGCCGAGATAGAGATGCAAGTTGATGCGGTAAAAGCAGGTGACAAAGTGCTGGTTTTTGATGATTTGATCGCCACCGGTGGAACTTTATTAGCCGCCTGTACGCTGATTAAAAAACTGGGCGCAACCGTAGTAGAAAGTGCTGCGATGATCAATTTGCCCGACCTGCATGGGGCTACGCTGCTCGAAGAGGCAGACATCCCGGTCTTTACCCTACTGTCCTACGAGGGACTTTGATTAGCCCTTGCTGGCTCTGAACAGCCTTTAACACCGCATACCAGGTGCAGATTGCTCTGCATCTATCGATTGGATGCGGTCAACCACCTGCTAACTAAGCTCACATTGCCACGATAATCTTGTATCAGTGGTGAGGCTCTCTCAATGATTTATCAATTGGCGGCTCTTGGCGCCGGATTATGCTTCGCTATCTCTCCATTTTTTTCAGTTAAAGCGGTTAAAGCGCTAGGACCGACGCGCTTCAATAAATGGCGCATGTTAATTGTATTTTTTATGTTGGCCAGCATGGCATGGATTACTGATGGCTGGCGAATCGATCTCATTCCCTGGTGGCCTGCGATCATCATCAGCTCATTGATCGGTATATTTTTGGGAGATACACTACTCTTCTGGGGGCTAAAAAAAATGGGGCCGCGGAGAAACTCAGTGGTCTTCGCCTTAAATGCGCCTATCACCGTTTTTTTAGGCTGGTTATTCCTCAATGAAACCCTCCCTTATTCAGTATTAATCGGCGCGTTGGTGATTACCAGTGGTGTCATAACGGCGATTGCCTTTGGCCGTAACAGAAAGCAAGCACATAGTTTAGAGGAAACCCAAGGGCGATTGATAACCGGCGTTGCTATTACTCTAGCGTCCGCCTTCTGTCAGGCAATCAGCCTTATTTTGATTCGACCCGCCATGGAGTCAGGGGTTGACCCCATTGCCGCCAGTGCCGTGCGAGTGGGTATTGCCGCCGTTTGCCTATGGTTAGTGGGCTATATCGCTCAGCGTCGCAGAGGCGCCTCTCCGGCGCTAGTGCCAATCAGTGCTAGGGTATTTCTACAGATAGCCGCCAGTGGATTTCTCGCCATGGGTGTCGGCATGTCGCTACTATTGTTTGGCCTCAAAGGCGGAGACACAGGAGTAATATCGACACTCTCATCAATTTCACCGATTGCCGCCCTGCCAATTCTCTGGGTGATCATGAAACAGCCACCGGCACCCAACGCCTGGATTGGAGCTTTTTTAGTAGTCTCGGGCACTGCCATGATTTTTTTACTTTAAGAGCCACCCGTGGCAGCCAAGGGTGATAATGAAACAGTCTATTTGGGCTCTTTATAATGGTCTCGGGCACTGCCATGATTTTTTTACTTTAAGCCATTAAGCCCGCGATCAGCAAATAGCGTCCAGTCTTGCCGATCAAGATAAACAGCGCACAGGCATAGATATTAAGCCTGAGCCAACCAGCCAACAGACACAGCGGATCTCCCACCAGTGGCAGCCAAGAGAGCAACAACACGACACTCCCCCTGCGCACTAACCATTGCTGGGCTTTTATTTGCCGAGACGATAACAACTTTTTAGCCGGATAATAACGCGCTATTACCCTACCCATTACCAAGGTGAGCATGCCCCCCAATACATTACCGGTGATCGCCGCTGCCAGTAGTAAATGCAGCGGGATTTGTCCCTGCTGCACCAGCCAGGCTAAAAGTAGTTCAGAGCCGCCCGGCAATAAGGTCGAGGCGATAAAGCTACTGGCAAATAAGCCCCATAACTCAAGCAACGAGTAACCTGCTCATTGATGTTTCAAGCCCATACTGACACAGCGGATCACCGCCATCTCGTACACACCCCCGAGCGCTTCATAAACCGGTTTCAATGCCAACCCGTTCAGCGCCTGAGATTGAATAATTTCCTGCTCAATAGCTTGAATTTCTACCGCGGGCAATTCAACCACTTCATCGACACTCAACTCGCCCTGGGCTATAGCACCCGCCAGATGATTATAAATCACCCCAATCGACAACTTTTGCATACTGGCCACTTGACTGATCAACATACCCGTCTTAAACAATACTATCGATTCAAGACTCTGCTGGTCGACACTGATCTGTGGGGCTGACTCTTCATTCAACACCGCTAAAAACTCAGCGCCATACAACTCTAGCTTGCGCTCCCCCACACCGCTTATCTTTTGCATCTGCTGACGACTCGCCGGGCGATACATCACCATTTCCATCAAGGTAGCATCGTGAAAGATGATGTAGGGAGGTACATCTTGTTCTTTTGCCAACTCAGTTCTCAGTCCACGCAACGCCTCCCACAGGGCATGCTCATCGGCGTCCAATTTATGCTGTACCGATTTTTTCTTATTATATTTGGTACGCGAGGTTTTTTTGCGTAAATCTTCGCGCAACTCGATACTCTCTTCGCCGCGCAGTAGTGGCCGACATTTTTCAGTTAAGTGCAACACTCCAAAACGCTCATAATCGACCCCGAGAAAGCTACGGGCGATCAACTGGCGAAACACAGAGCGCCACTGTAATTTATTCAACTCTTTGCCGATGTCCCAAATCGATAATTTATCATGACCAAACTGGGTTACTTTCTCTGTTTTGCTACCGGTGAGCACATCCACAATATGATTGACGCCAAAGCTCTGCCCCGTTTTGTAAACGGCCGATAGCACCTTACGTGCCGCCTCAGTGCCATCCCACACGGGCACAGGCTCTAGACAATTGTCACAATTGCCGCAACTACTGTGCCCCGTCTCTCCAAAATAGCCTAACAGTACCTGTCGCCGACAACTGGTTATTTCACAGAGCCCCAAAATAGCTTCTAACTTCTGCCTTTCTACTTGCTTGATATTATCCGGCGCTTGTGAGCCCTCAACCATCTGCCTTAAAAAAACCACATCTTGTAAGCCGTAGACCATCCAGGCATTAGCCGGTAATCCATCGCGCCCCGCCCTACCCGTCTCTTGATAGTATGCTTCGATGCTCTTAGGTAAATCTAGGTGCGCCACAAAACGTACATTGGGTTTATCGATACCCATACCAAAGGCAATGGTGGCGACGATAATCACCTTTTCTTCCATTAAAAAACGGTGTTGATGATGCTGCTTTAAATCGGTGGCTAAACCCGCGTGATAAGGCAGTGCATTAAGCCCTTTTTCACAGAGCCAAGCGGCCGTCTCTTCCACCCGCTTCCGCGATAGACAGTAGACAATACCCGCATCATTGAGGTGTTCCGATTGAATAAATGCCAGTAATTGCTCACGTGCCCGATCTTTTTGGCCGATACGGTAGCGAATATTGGGACGATCAAAGCCCTGAATAAAGATATTGGCGGTGCGCAACTCAAGTCGCTGTTCTATTTCCTGCTGGGTTCTGGTATCTGCGGTCGCCGTGAGGGCTATTCGCGGCGTATTGGGAAAGTTATTGGCAAACTGGGCTATCTGTAAATATTCAGGGCGAAAGTCATGCCCCCATTGAGACACGCAATGCGCCTCATCGATAGCGATCAATGACAGCTGACAATTTGCTAATAACTGATAGGTTTTGGCTTTTAATAACCGCTCTGGTGCGATGTAGAGTAAATCTAATTCCCCGTGAATTAGCTGTTGTTCCACTTCATATTGAATCTGATAATCCAGAGACGAATTTAAATAGGCGGCCCTAATCCCCAATTGAGAGAGCGCCGTAACTTGATCATGCATCAAGGCTATCAACGGCGAGACCACAATAGCGGTGCCTTCACGCAACAATGCCGGTAGCTGATAACACATTGACTTACCACCACCAGTTGGCATGATAACCAGCGTATCTTGGCCATCGAGAACACTTTGAATGATCTCTTGCTGGCCGAATCTAAACCCATCGTAACCAAAAACATCTTTAAGAACTTGCAGTGCCTGATCTGACATTTATATCCTATTCAATAGCGATGAACTAGGCGACGCCTAAATCATCAAAGGTTGCTTCTCACCCCCTCGGGCCTTGAGCTGGTTGGAACCAAGAGTAACCAGAAACACCCCGTTTAACCAAGCGTGAAAGCTTGCCCCGAGGATTTTTTTAGCCGAGTTGCACACCCTAGCGTAATCATAGAACACGCGCTATTGCGCGGTAATATTGGGATGAGATTAATATCGCTCGATTATCCTTAAAGGGAGACTAAGTGTCATCCCCTATCTGCGTTTATTAGCATCAAAGCTTTTCAGTGCACTATGCTTAGCCTAAGAGTTAGAGTAAACTACGGCCTGTTAATTTCCCAGGATTAGAGCATGCAAACACACCAGCAAAACCCGAGTATCACCGATGCTGAATTAGACAGCTTAGAGAACTTTATTTTTTCAGAGGCCGTTTCGGAGGAATCATTAGATCTGATTGGCATCCACGGTTTTCTCTGTGCTCTAGTCATATCGCCGAGTGCTACCAACGAGAGTGAGTGGTTGGACATTTTGTTTGACGGTCAACCCACTTGGAAGGATTCATCACAGCAAGCACAAATTACCAATATATTGCGCTCTTGGTATGCCAGTATTCGCGGTGACATGGAAAATGACCAAGAATTAGAAATGCCCTGTGATTTGACCTTAATGGTCGAAGAAGCCGACCAAGTAGCCGATATTGAAACATGGTCACAGGCCTTCATGGAAGGGGTTTTCCTCAAAGAGGATAGCTGGTATCAAGGCAGCTCTGCTCAAGAGCAAAAAGTGACTGAGTTGTTGATGCCAATCATGGTTGTTTCAGATCTTTTTGACGCCAAAGAATTTCAGGAAATTCGCCGAAACTCAGATGTCTGTGAAGAGATGGCAAACGAAATCCCTGACATTTTGATTGATTTATACCTTATTTTCCAGACCCCTGAAAAATAAAAATAGCGGCAATCATCCACAAAAAAACACGCTATGCGTGTTTTTTTTGGTGTTAAAGTAATACTCAGCCTTTTCTTAAACGATTATATGCCTTGGTGAAACCCGACAGAGATAGCGGAAAATATTTTGGCTTATTGGTATCCTTGGCGATAAAGGCAAGCACTCCCCGACTACCCCGTTTAAACTCATTTAACATCCGCTTGTCTAACAAAAAATTTACGATACACTCTTTTTCATTGCATTTTGCTTTCAACCCAATCGGCTGATTTTTATCAATTTTAAATTGAATCTCTTTGGTTGCATCCAACATAGTCGAAAGCCTAAAGGTCACCACTGGCAGTGTAGAGTGCTGTACAATATCCACGGTTGTCACCATAATCACGCCGTTGCTTTTGGCTATTAGTGGCTGCGACACAAAACAAAATTCCCTGCCGTTAGCTTGCTGACAATCTATACGCCAGTCTTTATACTGCTTCCCTTCAATACTAGCGGCAAGACTAGCTTCAGCGCTAAGTAATAGAGTACTGATTAAGAGCATTTGAAAATATAGGTATTTCATGGGTTAATTCCCTTTAAGTTCTTTTTTACTAACTAAATAATAAGACATTCAATTTATACATCTACCGCACATAATAAAGTAGTACTTAGGATATACAATAAAAAAACACCATCAAGACAAAAAGACCCTCAAACTTACAGCTGATAAATCGTCACTGCATAGAGCAGGAAAAAACCCAGTAGTAACAACAGCACTACCGGCTTAACTGAATTAAGCCAGCGAGGCAACTTTAACGGTACTAGCGCATAACCAGACGATATTATCATCAGCAAACCTGATCCGAGTGCCGCATTACCCCAGAACTCCCCCAAGTGCTGAGCGGCGTACCAGAGTACATTCCACAAGCCACTGCACAATACGATGATCGCCACAATATTCAACATGATAGTCGGTAATTTTTTGATTAATCTAAACAAGACTAGATCGGTATTAATGATTACCGCTAATAGCATACTCAACGCCATTATCGTGCCCATGGGTAACATGTTTCTCTCCTATTAATTGGTAACCTTCTGTACGTACCATGGATAAAAATAGATTCCAAAACTAACAATTTCTACTGCAGCAGGCTACTGATTACTTTAGAATATTTTTTTGTATTCGCTTCCACACAAGGTATATTGATGCGCGCTCTCACCATCAAAATATTAGAAACAGGCAGTCTCCCTCAAGAGTTGCAGGAAAAATATGGTGATTATGCCGCGATGTTTCGCAATTTATTAACCGGCAAAAATCCGCATCTAAGTTTCGAAAGCTACGCGATACTCGAGGACAAACTACCTGAAAAAGTAGCCAGTTGTGATGCATGGTTAATCACTGGCTCTAAACATGCTGTCTATGAGAGACATGCTTGGATTGAAGGAATCTCAGAATTTATTCGCCAGGCATACGCAGCAGATATTCCCCTGATTGGAATTTGTTTCGGTCATCAATTAATTGTCCAGGCACTCGGCTGGCGCGTGCAGAAATCAGCCAATGGCTGGGGTTTAGGTGCGACCCGTTATCCGCTCTCGCAGCGCCCAACATGGATGCAAACCAGCAGTGGAGTGGATGCATTTACCATCCAAGCTTTCCATCAAGATCAAGTCATCACACCTCCAGAGCACAGTGAAATAATTGTAGGGTCTGAGTTCTGTCCCTATGCTGCATTAAACATCGATAATAAAGCACTGACATTTCAAGGACACCCCGAGTTCTCAGCCACTTTCAATAAAACGCTATTCACCAACAGACGGCCACTTAAGACAAATAATCCCCCAAGCCTTAGCTAACGATGCAATAAGCACCCTTAACACCCCGTTGGATCAAGATTTGGTGGCAAATTGCATCAAGCAATTTTTAGACTTTAAATATCCCGCTTAAACAACGCTATGGGCCGCTTAATTACGCTTCACGACACTCATCGGGTCCTGATGGATGATGACATCAGATTTTGGAAAAGCTTTCACCACAGCGTCTTCGACTAGATCGGCAATACTGTGCGCCTGAATTAAAAGTAATTCATCTCTAAGCTCTAAGTGCATTTGGATAAATCTGATTTCACCGGACATTCTAGTGCGAATTTCATGGACTCCCTGCACTTGATCCACCGCGAGTGCCAAGGCGCGTATTTTATCTACTTCACTCTGCGGCAATCGATGATCGAGCAGTGACTGCACCGCTAATTGGCCAATGGTCCACGCCCCATATAAAATATAAAAACCAATCGCAATACCAAAGATAGCATCGGCAATCGGCCAGCCTAGACTACTAAAAATCAATGCTAACATGACGGTGGCATTCATTAGCAAGTCAGATTGATAGTGTAATGAATCGGCCTTAATCGCCTGCGAACCGGTAATTTTCACCACTCTTTTTTGATAGACAACCAACACACCCGTCAACACAATGGCGAACAGGCTGACCCAAATACCCAACTCCGGCTCAACTAATTGCTGGGGATGAAAAAAGCGCTCCACTCCTGAAAGCACCAAAAACAATGCCGAGCCAGCAATAAAGGTAGACTGCGCCAATGCCGCCAGAGATTCCGCTTTGCCGTGACCAAAACTGTGTTCATCATCGGCGGGTTGCAGGGAAAAATTTAAGATCAATAAACTGGAAAATGACGCAGCTAAATCAAGCATAGAATCAACCAGTGAGGCCAACAGGGTAACGGACCCGGTTTGCCACCACACAATAAGCTTAACCAACAATAAAATGCTCGCCACTAACATGGCATACTTTGCCGCACGTTTTACTAATACTGCATACTGACTCATGGAAACTCTCTTATAATCTTGGTGGTTAGCGACGGGCAGGTTTTTTGCTGCGCTTTTGCGGCGCCTTTCTCTTTTTATAACTGGGCTTTTTCCCCTCGCCTTTTAAGCCGGCAAAAGCGGCTGGCTTAACTTGCTCTGAAAGCTCTTTAATAACCGCTTCTAGGTCAGCCATGAACTGTTGATAATTAAATTCACGCTTGGCGATTAAGGATAATCTAGATTCCCACAGCGCTGTCATATCAGGAGTAGTCGCCTTGTCTGGGAGACTTGCGATTAATTTTTTTCCAACGCCAGTGGCTTTTATTAGCTTGCCTTCACGGTGCAGAAACTGGCGTTGAAACAGCAGTTCTATAATGCCGGCTCTGGTTGCCTCTGTGCCTATGCCGTCCGTTTCTTTGAGGATTTTTTTCAGATTTTGATCACGCACAAAACGGCTTATTCCGGTCATTGCCGCGAGTAGCGTTGCATCGGTAAAATACGCTGCGGGGCTGGTCATTTTATCTTTTATCTGCGCATCCACACAGGTTGTTATATCACCAGCGCGTAAATTCGGCAGCACTTTCTCAACCTTTGTGGCTGGCGTTTTTGCTGCACTGTGTAGAACTTTCCAGCCGATATCCGTGCACTGTTGAGCTTTGGCACTAAACAACCCCCCAGCTATTTCCACCGTTAATGAGCGTTCATCGAAGCGGTAGGCTGGATAAAATTGATAGAGGTATTGACGGGCGATCTGCTGATAAATCAACGCCTCACCCCTGCTCAATGTCGCACTCGAATGTTTTTTAGCCGTGGGGATAATCGCGTGATGGGCATCTACTTTTGCATCATTCCACGCCTTAGATTTCAACCCTAGATCGGCATTATTCACCGCGGTTATTAAGCCGCTATCAATACTGGCAATGGCAGTTGTCACCTGGGATGCCTGTTTAAAGTGCTCACTGGGTAGGTAGCGACTATCAGATCTAGGATAGGTAATTAACTTGTGCCTCTCGTACAGACTCTGGCATATTTCCAGTACTTTTTTAGCACTAAAAGAAAAGCGTTTAGCAGCATCTATCTGTAGACTTGATAAATTATAGGGCAGCGGCGGCGCCTGCTGACGAGCTTTATTATGACAACTCAACACCTTCCCTGGCTGCCCTATTATTCTGCTAGCAACGTTTTGTGCCAACGATCGAGCCAATATACGGCCCTCTTCATCCTGATAAGGTGCACAGCTCTCACTCGGCTGCCACTTAAGCGAAAAGCCAACCCCTTGAGCGGTATTAAGCTGCGCCCAAACTTCATAAAAAGGCACGGCGACAAAAGCTTCTATCTCCAAATCCCTTCTCACCACCAGTCCCAGTAATGGAGTCTGCACGCGACCGACCGATAACACGCCTTGAAAACCAGCCTTGCCCCCTAAAATAGTACACAGACGGGTAAGATTCATACCGTATAACCAGTCCGCTCTAGAGCGCGCTAAGGCCGAGGTAGACAATGGAATAAATTCAGAATTCATCCGCATATTAGCCAACGACTTTTTCACCGCAGAATAATTGAGATCGTTAATCAGGCAGCGTTTGGCACTGTTGCGTTTGCGAACCCCAACCTTAAGGTGAGCTAGCACTTCATCCACCAGTAGTTGACCCTCGCGATCAGGGTCTCCCGCATGCACGATCAAATCAGCTTTTTTTAGCAATCCTCGCAACACGCTCAACTGCTTGCTGGTCTGCTTCTTTACTTTTAATTGCCATTGCTGAGGCACGATTGGCAGGTGCTCAATTTTCCACTGTTTGTATTTAGCATCATAGGCATCAGGTTCCGCCTGCTCTAACAAGTGGCCGATACACCAACTGACAATATCTCCATTGCCAACTTCAATAAAGCCCGGCTGCTTTTTGTGCGGCTTGGGTAGCGCATCGGCAATGGCACGCCCCAGACTGGGTTTTTCTGCTATGTATAAAATCATCAGTTTTTAAGGAGTGTTCTGGCCAATTGAAAGCGATAGTCAGGCAACATTTTTTTATTGATCAACAATACAAATGCCTGCCATTGTTGATCTTTATCCAGTTTATAGCCTGCCAGTGAATGATTATCTGACAGCGTTCCGGTCTTGACCCTCAATCCTTTTTTCCGCTCCGGCAATAGGTCAATCCAGGGCCTAAACACTTCTAGCACCTGCAGTAATTGCTCTGCACTAATTTGGTTTAAACGCGACAGGCCCGCTCCATCGACAAAACTGGCCCCTGCAAAAGAAAATTCTTTTTGCAGTGAATGAATATAGTTTTTTTGCGCGGCAGCGACACTGAGCACGGCTTGATTCTCACTGGTTTTAGGCAACATTAAAAATAATTGATTGGCGATAAAATTGTTCGAGTACTTTAACATCGCCACCAACAACGCCTGCAAATTTTTAGAACTGTAATGGCGATAAACAAACAGAGCCCTTTTCGGCAAACCAGCCACCTGTACTTTCAAGTTACGCTTAGTGTGAATTTTAGCGAATACTTGGGCAAAATAAGTCGCTGCCATATCTCTTCCACCGGGCAGTGAAATCCGCTTTATTGAACCATTTATATTAGCCCCAAGCCTACTGGCAAGGGGGGTTATCGGTGTCTGATGTTCTGCACTACTCACCACCCCCTGGGTCTTTTTCACGAACAGGGTATTAAAATTTACCACCAGCGCTGCATTACCAGCATCATAGGGGTTATCGCTGCTGCCTCGACCATCGAGACGCAACTCCGGGAAATAGCGATTATCAACGGAGATTTTTTTAATCGGCCCCAGCTCCAATTTACGGATGGCCCGGCTCATCAGCAATACTTCTTCAGAGGTGATATAAGGATCGCCAAAACCTTTTATCCATAATGTGCCCCGATCATAATAAAAATCCGTATAGAAGCGGTGTTCAAGCCCCCAGCGTTTAATCGCCAAGTAAGCGGTGACTATCTTTAAGGTAGAAGCGGGTACCAACAGCTGGGCGGGGCGAATACTGATGCTGTTACGCATTTGAGTATCTTTGAGCAGTAATGAAGCCTTGGGTATAGCCTCAATAATTGCGCTGTGCGCAGACAAATCACTGGCAGCATTGGCACTATTATAAACGATTACAAGTAGCAGAAGTCGCACTAAAAACAGAGCTTTGGCCTTAAACAGAAGAGCGGCATCATTCATTATGACAATCCATTGCTGAGTGTTAAAAATCATTATTATGCCTCAACCTTGGATGGTTATCCCAGTAAATTTGCTCCACTACTGAGGATAAATAAACTATCCGCTGAAAACTTACAAAAAATTCCTACAGGCTTTATCCATTCACTTGGATCCTCACTAAGGCAAATAAAACAGCTCGCCAATAGAGTTTCTAAACAACTGTTTTTTAAAAAATTATATAAGCCGGTATTTTTTTGCTAAGCTACTGTTAAGATTCAATTGGCGTTATTTTTATGAATTGAGTATTAATAACTTCTTTTGAAATGAAATTATGGTATCAATATTGCTTGTTTTTGCGGTGAAGCGATTAATAAATCCAACAATCGCCATAATTTAAACTTTTCAATAAACTGATTGTTTGATTAATGATCCGGATGGCATCAGGGGCAGTATATGACCTTACTCATGTTTAATAATGGTACAGAAGCAGCACAGTCTGATAAGCAAGAGCGAACTCAGGCGAGGGATACATCAATCAAACAATTAGACTTCTCTGTGCGCTCTAAACCAGCGTTGGGGCATACATTGGCTGACCTCAGCCAAGCTACACCCACAGCCAAAAAGAAAGCGACGATCGCCTCCCCCAACCAAACCTTGAGTTACATTAATACCGGCAAAGTTGCTGACTCTTTAGATAATCGTCGAAGATTGAGAGCCTCTCATGTCATGACTACACCGGTGATAACCGCCATGGCACATGAATTAGTATCCCACGCCAAAACATTGATGCACGAAAATGACATTTCCCATATCGTTATTATCAACACAGAGCAAAAACCCCTAGGTCTGATAAACGCCATAGAACTACTGGGGGTAGAATCGCCACAGTCTAGTTTTATTCACAGTATCGTTGACTTAAAAGTACTCGCTGTCTCAGATGATACATTAGTCAGGGATATCGCATTAATCTTTATGAAATATAAGACCTCCGCAATTTCAGTGGTTGATCAACAACACACAGTGATAGGTATTATTACTCGAAGTGACTTACTCAGCTTACTGGTCAGTGGCCCCAACCAGAGAATAAAAGCTTAATAGACTGATCATAAACACAGAGCCCAAAAAATATAGCAAGCGATAGCAAGCCGTTTAAATTAACCCCGAAAGATCAGCGCAGCCCTCGCTACTTATTGAGCAATTTGTAACCCAAGCTATTGATTACTTGGATTAAGCCAATGAATTCACGGCCATCGAATCAAGCAATCCCTATCTATTGGCCGGTTGATCGGCCAATAAGACGAGGGTAATTAGGCTGGCTAGGCAATAGATCGCACAGAGGAAAAAATCTGCTGAAGAAAACGCCTAAACTCACTGATAAAAAGCCCTAATAAAGCCCATGATGAACGCTAGAGTAGTTTGCTTAAATTGAGGCTTACCTCTTTATCCCCTGAGTTTATATAGATTTCTGTTTCGCTTATAGACACTGTTAGTTGGATTTTTTTTGTCACAATAGCCACTAATTCATTGATTTGTTTATGTTCAAATCGATAAACCTCTATGTGGGGCAGCGCCTTATAAGCAGCGGCAGCTTTTTGCCACCATACATCAGTTTCACTACCATAAGCGTACAACAATACTTTAGGCGCACGACTGATCCCCTTACGCATACGCTCTGGGCTCGCCTGGCCTACTTCAATCCAACTCTCTATTTGTAAACTGGGTGAAATCTGCCACATATCAGGCTCATCCTGAGACGATAAGCCCTTAGTGAATTGTAAGTCACGGTGATAATTAAGCGCAAAAACAATCAGTCTAACCATCATTCGCGCCTGGGTTTCTGACGGGTGCTGAGTTAAAGTAAACTTACAGTTATCGTAAACGTCTCGATTGGTGTCAACTAACTGTAGGTCAATTTTATATAAGGTAGGTTTTAAAGCCATTAAGAAGCGGTATCCAGGTTCACGGGGGTCGTTAGAATACTATTGAGGCTTAGTAAATGCTGAGCGGCATCTTTACCCAACTCAGTTAAGTATCCACCATCAGCTTGAGTAACGAGCCCTTTGTCAAACAGTCGCTTGGCGGCACCAATCACCTTGTTTGAAGCATCTGCATGTATCTTAAGACCTTCCAAGGTAGAACTTAAACTAAACTGAGACAGCAGGGATAACTCATCGATCAGATCCGTACTAAATTTCATAATCATATCCTTTTATACTTACTATGAAAAATAACTTTACTATCCAAAGGACGTGGTTACAACAAAAACATGCAGATAAGGTGCTCTCTATAAAGTCTCACCTAATCAACAACAAAAGCTACGATGAATAGCAAAAATTAATATCAATCGGTGCTCGCTAGATGAAGTACCACCTTATTGGTAACGACATCTGGCGCTTGCGTTTTTTCCCGCTCTAATAATTCTAGGATGTTAATCGCTGGTAGTGGTGGTGAATAATAATCACCTTGCAGAAACCCACAGTTGTTTTTTACTAAAAAATCGACCTGGGTTTTATTTTCGACGCCTTCGGCAATCACTTTCAAGTTTAAATTTTCCGCTATCGAAAGTATGCTTTTAATCAATTCAATGTCGGCGCAGTCGCCACTAATATTTTTTATAAATGATTGATCAATTTTCAAGGTAGTGATTGGGTATTTTCTGAGGAAACTAAGCGATGAATACCCAGTACCAAAACCGTCGAAGGCAATGTGGACACCCATTTTACGAATCTTATTTAACTGTTCTAGAGTTTGCAGGTGATTTGAAATAAGCAGATTCTCGGTAATTTCAATCATTAGATAACGCGCATCTAATCCCGTTTCTCTTAATGTTTTTTCCAGGTCATCCGCCATGTTGCATTTTTGGAATTGGCGAGACGAAATATTCACCGACATCAAAAAATCACTGGCCCCATCATCAATCCACATAACAGCGGTCTTACAGACCTCATCCAACAGCCATTTGCCGATGGGTAAAATAAGCCCTATCTCTTCAGCCAAAGGTATAAACTTCTCGGCGGGTATTTTACCTTGGCTATCCAGATTCCAGCCGATCAAGGCTTCAAATACGGCTATTTTGTTATGTTGAACATCGTAGATAGGCTGGTATTCTATGTGAAATTGCTGCTCTTCAACTGCCTTGTAAAGAGCAGTTTCCAACGATCTTCGCTCTGTTGCTTCAATATTCATTTTTTGGGTAAAGAATTTAAAATTATTTTTACCCGCATCTTTGGCTTTATACATGGCACTATCTGCTTTACGCAGCAGCGTTTCAATATTATCACCATCCCTGGGATACATGGTAATTCCAATACTCGCTGAAACAAAAGCTTCATTACCTGAAAGGTGGAAAGGACTACCCAAGGTTTTTATAATTCGGCTAACGATCAACTCCACCGTACGAATCTCAACGATGTCAGAGAGAACGATGGCAAACTCGTCCCCGCCAAAACGCGCGGCAGTATCAGATGATCGCAACACTTCTTCTATACGCACTGCCGCCTCTATCAGTAACTCATCGCCAATAGTGTGACCCAAGGTATCATTGACATGTTTAAACCTATCCAAATCAATAAACAATAATGCCACCAAGGTTGAGTTTCTATCGGTTCTATTACTGGCTTCGTTAAATCGTTCAATGAACAAATGGCGATTGGCTAATTTGGTTAATGGGTCAAAATTAGCTTGATGCTGGAGCCGCTGATGAGCAATTTCTGCTGCCTGCTGACTTTCAGTGAGTGCTTCTTCTATTTTTTTACGCTCATTTATTTCAAGATGTAAATTTTCGTTACTATTACTCAGTTCTTTGGTTCGCTTGTAAACTCGCTTTTCCAAGGTACGCTGTAATTCAAGTAACGTCCTATTATTCTTAAACAGGTAAATAACCATCACAATACCGATAAATAAAGTCACAAAAATCAGTAATAGGGAATTTTGGTAGGAGACCAGCGTATTGAAATGTTTGGTACTCATCATATCATTATTGTGATGGCCCCAATTTTGTTGGAAGCGATGTAGCTCAAAGGTTAAATCGGCAAAAAGCCGCTGAACTTCACCTAACGTTTTCCGCTGAATCTGCGCACTGTTGTAGATCAAATTATTAATTCGCGCAGTACTGGATACCACCAGAGAGACATTTAGGCTGTTCTTTAAATCTGGGTATTGTTTTTCTAATAATGACAGGGAAGCGGTACGACCGAGAACCTGTTTAAAAGCCCGATCAAATTTTTCATTGTTAGCAATGATACTCTGCAGTTTATAAGCTTCGGATAAAGCGACGGCGCTATCCATCAATTCATATTCAAATTCATTGATGAAGTCGACGACTTCAGTATTGACCGAACCGGATTGTAAACCCATAATTTGACGATATAAAATTCCTGAGCTGACCAAGCTCAATAAAATAATTCCCAACATGCAGGATGCTAAGAATAGAGATGTTTTTGAAGTCGTTTTATACATACAAATTTTTTACCATGTTTGAAATCAAAAAATTTCAGGTTTACACTTACTATCCAGCGTTGTTTTTTTGCGACATAAAGCTATTCTAGCGGGCAACTAGTCTCCAACAACATACACTTATATACTCTTGATTTTCTAGGAATTTTTCCTAGCTACATTATGCTGATATTAAATATAATGTCTCCTAATAAAAACAAACAAGCGTTCAGATTTAAACATCTCAAACATATTGCTATTTTATCTGCAGCTCTTATTAAAAATAATCGGGGATAACAATCAAACAGAATACGCAGACATCTCTAGTGGGAATTTTGATTAACTGGCGCCTAGCAGTTGAACAAATCATCTAAAAAGCATAATATCTGGCCTGTTAGTCACCCTTTATCAATGCCTCCTGGAGATAGTTTGAGCGCTACTATAAAACATCATTTTGCGACTGCTATTGCATTTGCCTTCCTAGTCATTTGGTATTACGGCCTTCAAGCAGCCGGCTTTTTTGACTACATGACTGAATTAATGCCTGACGAATATCAAGGATCGGGCTTAATGCTGGCGATTGGTTTTGGTATGACACCGGCTTTTTTTATCTGGAGTCGATTTAACCGTTGGGCAGAGAAGAAATTAAACATTACCGGGCGTTATTATGAAGATGGGTTTTATAAAGACAAAGACTCTAAATAAAAGCTTGAACTGCAGCCACTAAAAAGCCCCTCTCGGGGCTTGGTAAACAACGTCATTTTATAAATGTTGAATTCTATTTAACCCGGCGATGGCCGCCACACGATAAGCTTCAGCCATGGTTGGGTAGTTAAAGGTAGTATTGACAAAATAAGACAAGCTATTACCTTCTCCTTCCTGACGCATGATTGCCTGTCCTATATGAATAATTTCAGAGGCCTGATCGCCAAAGCAATGAATACCTAGGATTTTTAAAGAGACAGGGTCAAAGAGTATTTTCAGCATGCCGACAGGTTGACTGGTGATTTGAGCCCGTGCGGTGTCTTTAAAGAAGGCCTGTCCAACCTCGTAGGGGATACAAGCTTGAGTGAGCTCCTCTTCCGTTTTACCGAGCGAGCTAATCTCAGGGATCGTATAAATCCCAGTCGGAACTTCATCGATATACCTAAAATCTTTATTACCAATTATATCCGCAGCAGCTGAGCGACCTTGATCGATGGCCGCTGAGGCCAGACTAGGCCAGCCAATCACATCACCAACGGCTGAGATACCTTCAACATTGGTTCGATACCTGTCATCGATTTCAAGTTGACCACGGCTATTGGCGGTTAATCCGGCTTTCTCTAAGGCCAAGTTAGCCGTGTTACCAGTGCGCCCATTACACCACAAGAAAGCATCGGCACGAATTTTCTTACCGGATTTAAGACAGAGCGTAATCCCTCTATCATCTCCCTTTACACTAGAATAATCTTCATTGTGTCTAATTTTGATCGAACTGTTACGAAAGTGATAACTTAAGGCGTCTGATATTTCACCATCCAAAAAGGACAGTAATCGGCCACGGGTATCGATCAAATCGACTTTTACCCCTAAACCACTAAAGATAGATGCATATTCACAGCCAATAACTCCGGCACCAAAAATAATGATAGTGCGGGGGGTATGACTGAGCTTTAGAATAGTATCTGAGTTGTAGATACGCGGGTGATTAAAATCTACATCGGGTGGACAATAAGGGCTTGAACCTGTTGCGATAACAATATTTTTTGCCCGTATAATCTCATCGCCTTTAGTCGTTCCTTTAACCAAAATAGTATTGGCATCTTGAAACTCTGCCTGACCAAAGAAAACGTCAACTCTATTGCGGGCATAAAAGTTAGTACGCAACATGACCTGATTGGCCATGACCTTTTCGGCACGATCTAATACTTTTTGAAAAGAAAACCAACGCGGCTCGCCGATTTCTCTAAACATAGGGTTGGTATTGAACTCGACAATCTGCTTGACTGAGTGACGCAGTGCCTTGGAGGGGATAGTACCTTTGTGAGTGCAGTTTCCACCCACGGCTTGCTGTTCTTCTATGATGGCCACTTTCTTACCGTGCTTGGCCGAGTTCATCGCCGCGCCCTCACCTGCTGGCCCAGAACCTATTACTACTACATCATAATCATATTCAGCCATCAACTACCCCTTAATATTACAAAAAACTCTGATTTTACAAATACTTTCAATTATATGAAGCCAGTATATGAGCATAATCCGCTGTACTGACAACCCATAATCTGTCACTACTTCTTTATTTCATAACCCAGATCAGCACGTTTAGCCTGCTGTGCTTCACGGGCAATTCTCTCATTTTCATCTTCACAAATCTGCTTGTCACCTGCGCATATATCACAGGCAGTATCCATACCTAATGCCGCCATTCCCCCACAGGAGCCTGCAATTGGTTTGCCGCCAAACAACACCCCTACTGACATGGCGACAACCACACAAATCAACACTATAAAAACAGCAATAAACGTTCCCATCACAACCTCTTGCCAGCCTAATGCTGGCTGTTAATAAATGTTATTTTACGATACGGGCGGTAAAACCCGGTGTCATTAATTCAGTAAACCCCTGGGCACTTTTACTAATAAAAAAAGCATCAATATTGTGGGCTAACGCATATTGATAGGCTTTTTCTTTACCCATGGCCAAAAACGTAGTCGCCAGCGCATCAGCCAGCGCACAATTATCTGCCAGCACCGTCACTGACGCTAAATTATGGGTGATAGGACGACCTGTCACCGTGTTAATAATATGCGAATATCTAGTGCCAGCATCTTCGAAATAATTCCGGTAGTCCCCTGAAGTGGCCACCGCTATATCATCGACCCGCACTACCCGCTGTACTACCCGACCAGTAACCGGACTTTCAATGGCGATTCGCCACGGTTGCTCACCAGGTTTAAGACCTTTGGTAATTAACTCTCCACCTATTTCTACTAAATAGGCACTATAGGCATAACTATCCATTAATTTTGCCAATTGATCAACGGCGAACCCCTTGGCAATCGAAGACAAATCGACATATAGCTGGGCATTTTTCTGGATATAGTTATCTGCTAATAAGACTAAGTGCTGATAACCAACCCGTGGACGAATTGCTGCTATCTGAGCTTCACTAGGTGCCTTTGTCACCCGCTTATCAGGACCAAAGCCCCACAAATTAATCAATGGCCCAACGGTAATATCATAAGCACCCTTAGAATCACGGCTAATTTGCTGGGCTAATGTTAACACTTGATACAATGCTGCAGATACTTGTACCTTACTACCACTAGCTAACTGATTAAACTTTGATAATTCAGAATCGGCAATATAGGTCGACATTGCCTGATTAATCTCAATCAGCAACTTATCAGCCGCAATTTTTAGTTGCTGACTATTATCAGTACTTTCATCACTAACCCATTTAATATGGTAGCTAGTACCCATTGTTCTGCCTTCAATCGACAGCAATTGTGGCTCCGCGAGAACGGTACCCGAGGCCCCAAATAGTACAAAAACGGCCAGCAGATTAACTGCTAGCCGTTGCGAGCTGCGCTTAAACGCAGCAGATTCAAACATGAACATTGAGCTTAACCACCAAAGTCATCCAGCATGATATTTTCTGGTTCAACACCAAGGTCTTCCAGTAATTTGATCACTGCCGCATTCATCATTGGCGGGCCACACATATAGAATTCACAATCTTCAGGTGCGTCATGATCTTTAAGATAGTTTTCAAACAGCACATTGTGAATAAAACCGGTTAATCCTTCCCAGTTATCCTCTTCCTGTGGGTCTGATAGCGCTAGGTGCCACTTAAAGTTGTCATTCTCTGCCGCCAACTGATCGTATTCTTCTGAATAGAAGGCTTCACGCAATGAGCGAGCACCGTACCAGAAAGATATTTTACGCTTAGAGTTTAAACGCTTAAGCTGATCGAAGATATGTGAGCGCATCGGCGCCATGCCAGCACCACCGCCGACAAACACCATTTCAGCGTCAGTATCTCTGGCAAAAAACTCACCAAAGGGCCCATAGACGTCAATGGTATCACCCGGCTTTAGATTAAACACGAAAGACGACATAATGCCCGGGGGAATGCCCTGACTACCTGGTGGTGGAGAGGCTATACGGATGTTAAATTTAACAATGCCCTGTTCACCTGGATAGTTAGCCATCGAATACGCGCGGATCGTGGTTTCAGTCACGGTAGAGATATTATTCCACACGTTGAACTTATCCCAATCACCTCGATATTCCTCTTCGATGTCAAAGTCTTTGTAATCGACCGTATGTGGCGGACATTCTAATTGAACATAACCACCGGCGCGAAAATTAACCACTTCGCCATCGGGGATACGCAAGGTCAGTTCCTTGATAAAGGTGGCGACGTTAGGATTAGACTCAACCGTACAAGTCCATTTTTTAACCCCGAAGATCTCCTCTTCAAGATCCAACTCCATATCTTCTTTGACCGCCACTTGGCAGGCCAAACGCCATCCTTCTTTGGCTTCACGCAAGGTGAAATGCGACTCTTCGGTGGGCAGCATAGCGCCACCGCCATCAAGAACCTGACATTTACACTGGGCACAAGTACCACCACCTCCACAGGCTGAAGGGATAAAAATACCCATTTCAGACAAGGTCTGCAATAATTTTCCGCCAGCGGGAACTACTACTTTTTTATCCGGATCGTTATTGATGTTAATAGTGACATCGCCGGAACTTACTAATTTTGAGCGCGCTGCTAATATTACCGCCACTAGTGCAAGCACTACGACGGTAAACATGACAACACCGAGAATTATTTCAGCATTCATGGCTACAATATTCCTTTGTTAATTATCATGTGTTAAAGCTGTACGCCAGAAAAAGACATAAAACCAAGAGCCATCAAACCGACAGAAATAAAGGTAATACCTAATCCCTGTAAGCCAGCTGGCACATCAGAATATCTCAATTTCTCACGGATACCGGCCAGTGTGGCAATCGCCAGTGCCCAACCGAGACCAGCACCTACACCGTATACGGCAGACTCAACGAAACTATAATCCCGTTCAGCCATGAATAGCGCTGCACCCATAATGGCACAGTTAACCGTAATCAAGGGTAAGAAGACGCCGAGCGCATTGTATAAAACCGGAAAAAACTTATCTAAAACCATCTCCAGTATTTGTACAATGGCCGCGATAACACCTATGTAGGATATATAAGCCAAGAAGCTAAGATCAACATCCGGATAACCAGCCCACGCCAGCGCCCCTTCTTTTAACAGGTAATTTAACAGTAAATTGTTAACTGGGGTGGTGATAGCTAGCACCACAATAACTGCTACCCCCAAACCTATTGCTGTCTGTACTTTCTTGGATATTGCTAAAAACGTACACATACCTAAGAAGAACGACAGTGCCATATTCTCAATGAAAACGGCTTTAATAAACAAACTAATATACGCTTCCATTAAATAGCCTCGCTCTTAGAGTTTTTACAGATAACAAAGTCGGGTTTTTCAACCTGACTGGTATCTACGGAGCGCATCAGCCAGATCATCAGACCTATGATAAAGAAAGCACTCGGCGGTAGTAGCAATAAACCATTACTCATATACCAACCATCGTTGGTAACTAGTGGTAATATTTCATAGCCAAATAATGTACCTGCGCCAAACAACTCGCGGATAAATCCGACGAACATCAACACGGCACCATAACCTAAACCATTACCGATACCGTCTAAAAAAGACGGAATGGGAGGGTTCTTCATGGCGAAAGCTTCGGCGCGGCCCATCACGATACAGTTGGTAATAATCAAACCAACGAACACCGACAACTGCTTAGAGGTGTCATAGGCAACCGCTTTTAGTACCTGGTCAACGACTATTACCAAGGAGGCAATAATGGTCATCTGACAGATAATACGGATTGAGCTGGGCATATGGTTGCGCATCATAGAGACGAACATGCTGGAAAAAGCTGTCACCACCATTACCGCAAGTGTCATTACCACTGCTGTGTTAAGGTTTGATGTTACCGCTAGAGCCGAACAAACACCCAATATTTGCAATGCAATTGGGTTATTTGAGAAAATCGGCTTGACGATCATATCTCTTGTTTCAGACATGGTTTAGTTCTCCCCTGCTTTTAGGTTGGTAAGAAAAGTCGCAAAACCATTCTCTCCCATCCAGAATTGCACCAGATTAGTCACACCGTTGCTGGTTATAGTAGCGCCTGATAAAGAATCTATTTTAAATTCAGACCCAGCAGCTGAGGGATCAATCATCCCTTTGACCAAACTAATTTTAGGCTCCATCGAACCCTCTGCGTAAATTTTCTTACCCGGCCAGACTGATTTCCACTTGGGGTTATCAACTTCCCCGCCCAGACCTGGTGTTTCACCATGTGAATAGAAACCAAAACCAACTACAGTATTTAAGTCATTCTCTAAGGCTAAGAAACCATAGAGCGTTGACCAAAGACCATAGCCATGTACCGGAAGAATCACTTTATCCAGTTGCTTATCCCTGCTAACTAAATAAACAGGCATCACATTAGCGGTGCGTTTAATAGAGGCAATGTCTTGTTGACGAGTTAATGCAGAAGACAAATCAGGGTTTTTAGCCGCGCGCTTAGAATCTTGATAACCCTCGGGCTTCTCGACGTATTTACCCGTCTTCAGATTGACATACTTAGTGACGATTTGCTCGGCAAACAGTTTTTGTACATCTCGGCCTTGGTAATCAATTTTAGCCGCTGCCAAAATATTACTCTGGCGATCCAGCTCTTTATTGGCGACTTGCATAGGTCTTAATAAAACCGCAGCGGTAGAGACAATCACTGAGCAGACAACACAGAGTAGTATCGTGACAGTGATTGTTCTTCCTATAGTATCGTTAGCTGCCATGACGTAATAACCTCCGCTTAATATTTGCCTGAACGACGAAGTTATCGATAAGTGGTGCAAATAAGTTACCAAATAGGATCGCTAACATCATACCTTCTGGGAAGGCTGGGTTAACCACACGAATCAACACCACCATCACCCCAATTAAGGCGCCGAAATACCATTTTCCAACATCTGTCATCGATGCTGAAATAGGGTCAGTAGCCATAAAGAACAGACCAAAAGCAAAACCACCTAATACAAAATGCCAATAGAAGGGCATCGAGAACATCGGGTTAGTTTCTGATCCTATCATATTAAAAATCACACTCATGACGACCATGCCGGCAACCACACCGGCGACAATTCGCCAAGCAGCCAACTTCATCACCACCAGAGCACCACCACCGATCAATATCGCCAGGGTAGAAACCTCACCGACCGAACCTGGAATAGTGCCGATAAAGGCATCCCAAAAAGTGATATTCTCTGCGATGATCGCCTCAACACCTCCTAAAGCCGCAAGACCAAGCGGAGTTGCGCCGGTAAATCCATCGACAGCGGTCCAAACCGCATCACCCGATATTTGCGCAGGATAGGCAAAGAACAAGAATGCACGACCAGTCAGTGCTGGATTGAGAAAGTTTTTGCCAGTTCCGCCAAACACTTCTTTACCAATCACTACACCAAAGCTAATCCCGAGTGCGACTTGCCAGAGGGGAATATCCGGTGGAAGAGTAAGCGCGAACAAGATTGAAGTAACGAAAAACCCCTCGTTGACCTCATGACCACGTTTCATGGCGAATAGCACTTCCCAGAAACCACCTACAATAAAGGTAGTTGCATAGATAGGCAGCCAGAAAATAGCACCATAGATAATATTGTCATATATACTAGTCGCGTCAAAATTGGTTAATGCGCCAGCTAATGCACCGCGCCAACCAGCAGCTTCAGTCAACCCTAAGGTATCCATCGCCAGGTTAGCTTGAAGACCTAAGTTGTATAAACCGAAGAAGACAGCGGGGAAAGTACAGATCCACACCAAGATCATCATCCGTTTCAAATCAATGCCATCACGCACGTGAGCTGCGGCTTTAGTGACATATCCTGGAGTGTAGAAAATGGTATCAGCCGCTTCGTAAAGCGCGTACCAATTTTCGTATTTACCGCCCTTGTGAAAGTGCGGCTCCATTTTATCAAGAATATTTCTTAAATTCATTTAATTAAGCCTCTCTCTCGATGCGTGTTAAATTATCGCGAAGAATCGGGCCATATTCGTACTTGCCAGGGCAGGCAAAAGTACAGAGAGCCAAATCTTCTTCATCGAGTTCTAGAGCACCTAATTCCATTGCACTGACGATATCCCCGGTCACAATCGCACGTAGTAACTGTGTCGGTAATATATCCATCGGCATCAACCTTTCAAATTGACCCACAGGCAACATTGCCCGTTCCGAACCATTGGTGCTGGTAGAAAAACTGAATTTCTTGGCACTGTTGAGCGCGGAAGTGAAAACATTGAGTACTGAAAACTGATTGGCGCCAGGCACAGCCCAACCCAACAGCTCACGTTGATCACCCTGTTTGAGTACCGTCACTTGATTGCTATAGCGCCCAAGGTAGTCAAGAGCTCCTGCAGCGGTACGGCCATTCCAAACAGAGCCAGTAATCACTCGATTACCAGTGGTGTCTACGATGTCTTGCAAGAGATCACTGATTTTTGCACCGACACGTGTTCTCAATAGTTTAGACTCAGTGATTACTGGCCCCGCTATCGAAATAATGCGCTCCACAGATAACACACCTTGAGTAAATAATTTGCCGAGAGCCACAACATCTTGATAGCCGATGGTCCAGACCATATGCTTGCGCGAAACAGGTTCTAAGAAATGAATATGAGTTCCCGCATTACCCGCTGGATGTACGCCAGCAAATTCTTCGACTGTCACCCCATCGACTGTTGGTATATCAGCATTGGGAGCTTTACAGAGAAAAACTTTCCCCGTTGTCAGCTTCGTTAGCAAGGTTAGACCATTGCTAAAATCTGCAGAATTTTCAGCGATAATAATGGCCGGATCTGCAGCGAGAGGATTGGTATCAATAGCAGTTACAAAAATAGCAGCAGCACTGGAGCCCGCTGCCGGTATTTTAGAGAAAGGACGGGTACGCAATGCGCTCCACAAACCTGAATCTTGTAATTGCTTACTTATTTGTTCTGCTGTTAAGGAGGCAAGCTGATTACTTTCGAATTTATCAAAAGTTACTGCCTCTTCTTTTTCATCCACTTCAATAACCACAGACAAAAGAGCACGACGCTCTCCGCGGTTTATCTCTATTACAGTTCCGCCAGCTGGCGCTGTAAAATGGACACCTTCAATTTTCTTGTCAGAAAAGATCACTTGACCGAGTTTAACTCGGTCCCCCACCTTGACGGCCATCGTCGGCTTACAGCCAACGTAGTCAGGGCCACTCACGGCGACCGAACGCACTTGTCTAGACGCAGTTATACTCTGCGCGACAGTGCCTAAAATCGGCAGATCTAGACCTTTGTTGATCTTGATCATACACTTCACCCAATCACGATTATTATATTTTAAGAATATATTGTTGGACTGCGCTTGAATTAAAATTAACTCGTACCACACAGTGTTTATTATTTATACCGCAACAATATTTCCCACCAAAAAACTTGCCGATTATACATGAGCTTAGACTACCTATCATAGACAGCTTAGACAGAAACCTGCCAAAAACACAAAAAAAGCTAATATTAACCGTAAAACTAAGCGTAGTATCGATAAATAAAGCCCCTGCCACTATGACTGATCACACAGCGACCAGCAGCAGCTAACAGCCAAAGATAAGACAGGCCAAACCTCCATACTCAAGCAATTTTTCAGCTTTTTAAGCCTCGCTCCCTTCATCGCTTCAAGGTAAAAGCCAATTACTCAGCGAAAGCAGTGCTATTTTAAAGACAAAAAAAAGCCCGATCAATAAATCGGGCCTCTATCGCAAAATCAGAACATTAGATGACTGATTTATATCTTTATTTTTTCACGCAATTTTATGCTCAATTCTTTCAATTGCTCACTGCTAACTTCGCCGGGAGCATTCGTCAGAGGACAGGCTGCCGTCTGCGTCTTAGGAAAGGCAATAACCTCTCTGATAGACTCAGTACCGGTCATTAACATCACCAACCTATCTAGACCAAACGCCAAACCGCCGTGTGGAGGCGCGCCATATTTAAGCGCATTTAACAAGAAACCAAATTTCTCTTCAGCTTCTTCATCACTAATGCCCAAACATCTAAAGACGGCTTTTTGCATGTCACTCTGATGGATACGAATCGAGCCACCACCCAGTTCACAGCCATTTAGAACCATATCATAAGCAATTGACTGCGCCGCCAGAGGATCGGCCTCTAACTCTTCAACGGTGCAACTAGGTGCGGTAAACGGATGGTGAATAGCAGTAATACCGCCATCTGAAGTTTTTTCAAACATCGGCCAATCGACCACCCAAAGAGGCGCCCACTCACAGGTTAACAGGTCGAGATCAACACCCACTTTATTACGTAAGGCACCGAGCGCCTCATTGACAACATTGGTTTTATCAGCCCCAAAGAAAATCAAATCACCGTCTTTTGCCTCTAGACGCGCCATAATTTTCATCGCGACGTCTTCACCTAAAAACTTGACGATTGGCGATTGCAAACCTGCAGCACCTTGAGCCAAATCGTTAACTTTTATCCAAGCCAAGCCTCGCGCACCATAAATGCTGACAAACTTAGTATATCCATCAATTAATTTACGGGTCAATGCTGCGCCACCTGGTACTTTGAGTGCAGCAACACGAGAGTCCGCATCATTGGCAGGGCCAGCAAACACTTTAAATTCGATATCAGCCATTAAATCACCGACATCGACCAATTCCATCGGATTTCTCAAATCTGGCTTATCAGAGCCAAAGCGCAACATCGCATCGGCGTATGTCATGCGGGGAAATTCGCCTAAAGTGACGCCAATTTTTTCCTGAAACAGACCGCTGATCATCTTTTCAGTGACCGCCATAATTTCATCTTGATTCATGAAAGACATTTCAATATCGATCTGGGTAAACTCTGGCTGTCTATCGGCGCGCAGGTCTTCATCGCGAAAGCACTTGGCAATTTGATAATAGCGATCAAAACCTGACACCATCAATAACTGTTTGAATAGCTGTGGCGACTGCGGCAAGGCAAAAAAGCTACCCTGGTGCGTACGAGAAGGCACAATATAGTCGCGCGCCCCCTCAGGTGTAGCACGGGTCAAGATAGGCGTTTCTATATCGAGAAAACCATTATCGTCCAAGTAGTTGCGAACATAAGCGGCCACTTTGGCACGAAGCTTCAATTTTTGCTGCATTTCAGGGCGACGTAAATCTATAAAACGGTTCTTAAGCCGCACTTCTTCGCTAACTTGTTGGTGATCATCCAACTGAAAAGGCGGTGTCTCTGATTTATTAAGCACCACCAACTCTTTACCCAGCACTTCAACTTCACCGGTGCCCATGTCGGGATTGACTGTACCGTCAGGGCGATGACGTACTAGCCCTTTAATCTCGATGACGTACTCATTGCGCACAGAATCGGCAATGGCAAAGCTCTCAGCACGATCTGGATCAAATACCACCTGCACCAGACCCTCACGATCTCGCACATCTAAAAATATAACTCCACCGTGATCTCGACGACGGTGAACCCAGCCCACCAACGTTATTTCTTCACCAACTTGTTGCACTCTCAAGTCGCCGCAATAATAACTGCGCATAATTTCTTCCTATTGATAAAATCTAAATTTATGATTTGGATTGCCACTCCCGCTTAACTGCAACAAGACTGACTCCACATACTGTTATTTAACGCCCACTTCACATCGGGGCGAAGACGCGAGGTCTAATCGCTACTACTAGCGGTACTACTAGATGTACTACTAGGTTTACTAGTGCTGGCTTTATCACCACTCGCTTTATTTTTGCTCGGCGAGCTATCACTGCTATCACTGGCGTTACTGCTAGACTTTTTATCGGAGCTACTACTGCTGGTTTCGTTATCAGTAGAAGCCAAGTTTTTCTTTTTCCCGGTCTTAAAGTCAGTTTCATACCAACCGCTACCACCGAGACGAAATGCCGGAGCTGACATTTGCTTGGTTACTTTTTTACCCTTGCAGGAAATACAGTCGGGTGCGGGCGCATCACTTTTGAGTTGTAATTTTTCAAATTTATGCCCGCACTCATCGCAGGCAAAGTCAAAAATAGGCATTCTTTCAGTCCAAGATAATCAAAGCGGCAAATTATACCTCAATAAACAGCATTTGTGTGCGTTTAGATAACATAATTGATGATGGAGTGCCTTTGGCATCGCCGCCTTTATACCATGGGCACAAAACTCAAAGTCCCCTCTAACAAAGCGGCAACTTTCGCCCGAACCGCAACAATTTCTGACGCGCTATAGGGAAGCAATGACTGCCTCCCCCACACCGGCGCAGGCCAGGCCATATCCGTATCATAGCGAACGATATGGTGAATATGTAGTTGCTTGACCACATTACCCAGCGCGGCGACATTCATTTTTGTCGCATTATAGCCATCGGCCAGCGCCGCACTCAGATCACAGGATTCAGCCATCATAACGGCGCGATCTTCTAGGGACAGATGATAGAGCTCGAATACCTCGGCCCTTCTGGGCACCAATACAAACCAGGGAAACTGCTGATCATTAATCAGCAACAGCCGACACAACGGCATATCACCTAAAAAAATACTATCTCGCGCGAGTTGCGCATCTACTACAAATTCAATCTCTAATTCATCCATGGCACACCTCAATACGTATTTTATTTTTGCCTTAGTCAGGCAACTCAACTATCCCTAATATTACCTGCAATGCCGTGATAATGGTGCCGCTAGTTGTTTTTACAAGCATTTATCGATCGAACAGCGCACCACTGATCGAGAAAGAGCAGCCAGTAAATCAAGCGGCAAGTTAGAGCACACACCATTGGCCGTATTATTCAAGCTACAAATAACTTGCTATAAACTGCTGCTGCTAGGATAATTTTACCCGCTGTTACAGTCCATTCCCATCCCAGTGCTATATTTTTCGCACATTGACTACTGAAGATAAACATAAACCATGAGCTTTAACGTTAAAATACTCAGCAGTATCCATCAATTAGCCGCACCACAGTGGAATGCCATTTGCGGCCAAAACTACCCATTTCTGCGCCACGAGTTTTTAGCGGCACTTGAAGACAGCGCCTGCACCAGCAAGGCAACAGGCTGGCAGCCATATCACCTGAGCGTATACCAAGACAATCAGCTGATCTGCATCATGCCGATGTACCAAAAAACCAATTCTAACGGTGAGTATGTTTTCGACTGGGATTGGGCCGACGCCTACGCGAGGCATCAAATCCAATACTATCCCAAACTGTTAACGGCCATCCCCTTTAGCCCTTGTTACGGCCCGCGTATCGCCAGCCTGGTACCACTGGCAGCAATACTACCGACCATTGTACAAGCCATCCAAGATCTCTGCACAGAACAGGGATTTTCTAGTTGGCATGGATTATTTATCCCCCAGAGCGATATCCCATTACTGCAAGACCAGCACTTTCTGACCCGAGAGGCGCTGCAGTATCACTGGTTTAATAATGACTATGTTAGCTTTGAGCATTATTTAGAGAGTTTCACCTCGAGAAAACGCAAGGGCATCAAGCGTGAGCGCCGAAAAGTGAGCGAACAAGACATCACTATCAGGGCGGTTGAAGGCATAGCTGTCGATGATCAGTTACTGATAGAGTTCTACCATTGCTACCACCTCACCTACTTAAAACGCGGCCGGCAGGGATATCTAAATAGTGACTTTTTTAAACGCCTATTAGCCCATATCCCCGAGCAAATTGTGCTGTTTGTCGCCACCCACCAAGATCAAACGGTCGCATGCGCTTGGTGCTTCAAAAATACCGATCCCAAAAGCCCAATTCTCTACGGCCGATATTGGGGCTGTTTAGAGAGTTTTGATAATTTACACTTTGAGACTTGTTATTATCAAGGATTAGAGTACTGCATTAAGCACAAAATCGCCCGCTTTGACCCAGGCGCTCAAGGAGAGCACAAAATCCAACGCGGCTTTAAACCCATTACCACCTATTCAAGCCACTATATCGCCCATCCAGAGTTTAGCGATGCGATTGGCGATTTTTTAGCCAGAGAGACCCCAGCTATTAATAACTACAAGACGCAACTAACCGCATTACTGCCTTTTAAACAGGAGAGTTAGAGACCCTTAAAGCGGCTCGCCTATCGCAACCCGCGCAACGGATTAACCTAGATTTAGTGCATCAATAAATTGCACGGGATTGACACTACTCTTATGCACTTGTATGCCATCGGCATATTCATAAGCTTCGCGCTCTGCACTTCTGTCTATCTCCAGTGTTTCAAAATCAAATAATTGTCGATCGGACATCTGGCTGGGAGAGATATTCTGCATCGCGCTAAAAATACTCTCGATGCGCCCCGGTTGCTCCTCCTCCCACTGGGCCAGCATCTGCTTAATATTCTGGCGCTGTAAATTCGCCTGAGAGCCACACAAATTACAGGGGATAATTGGATACTGCCGGTAATCGGCAAAGGCGATTATGTCTGTTTCTCGCGCATAAGCCAGCGGACGAATCACTATATTGCGCCCATCATCCGATAAGAGCTTAGGTGGCATGCCCGCTAATCTACCGCCGTAAAACATATTCAAAAATAGCGTTTCTATAATGTCGTCTTTATGATGACCCAGGGCAATTTTGTTGGCATTAATTTCCTCGGCAAAAGAATACAGCGTACCGCGGCGCAAGCGTGAACAGAGCCCGCAGGTTTTCTTACCCTCAGGGACTTTACTGCGCACCACCGCATAAGTATCGCGCTCGACTATATAATACTCGATACCCATTTTTTCTAGATACTCAGGTAATACATGCTCGGGAAAGCCCGGCTGTTTTTGATCTAAATTTACTGCCACCAGTTCAAATTTCACTGGCGAATTACGCTGCAAACTAATCAACATATCGAGCATCGTAAAAGAATCTTTACCGCCTGAGAGACAGACCATAATACGATCGCCCTCTGCAATCATTTTATAATCCATCACAGCGCGACCAACATCGCGGCGTAATTTGCGCTGGACCTTATTAAATGAAAGTTTGCTCTCATCAGCCAAAGGTGCTGTAGATTTTAGGTCTGACATTTTCTCACTCGTAACGTTGTTCAATTGATAAACTGCCGATTAAATAATAACAGCATCATTTTCTAGTACCGGAACCCCGCTGTGAAAGCGAAACTCATTATCATCACTCAAGATTAACTCTTTTTCCAACGCCCTAAATTCAGCGATGCGCTGGTCAATCGATTCAGTAGCGTACGACTGTGCCAGTGACAGATAATCTTGAAAGTGGCGCCCCTCAGACTTTAACAGTGACTGATAGAACTTTTCCAATTCTGGGTCGAGATGAGGGGCTAGTTTTGCAAAGCGCTCACAGGATCGCGCCTCGACAAAAGCACCGATAATCAAAATATCAATCAGTCGCTGCGGCTCGTGGGTTTTCACAATTTTTCGCATACCGGCGGCATAACGAGAGGCATTTAGATGCACGTATTCAATCCCCCTACTCTCCATCAGCGCCAGTACTTGTTCAAAATGAATGAGCTCTTCACGGGCTAGACGGGACATTTTTTTGAGTAGATCAGGCCGATCAACATAACGAAACATCAAGGTCATCGCCGTAGAAGCTGCTTTCTTCTCACAGTGCGCATGATCGATTAACATCAGCGACTGCTGGGTTAGGGCTACCTCTATCCACGCTTGGGGCGTCTCGCAGGGCAAAAATTGTTTAATCTCATCGAGTGCAGTCATTGTCTATCCTTTTTAAGAAGGCAGGCATTATACGCAGCGCTGCCGAGAGAGTCCAAATTTGTCGGCAGATATTTTAAGATAGCTTTAAAGACCCTAAAAACATACAGATACAACACCTCTAAGCTACTCAGCGATTAACATTGGCTCCGTTAGGGCGTCACAGAGCCTGTTTGATAATCAGCATTACTTTCACCCGCTGCAACCCCTTGCGGATTGCTTAAAAATTTTGCTGTTATTTGTCAACAATAAATATTATCGTTACTTATCAGCAACCAACAACGGAACGTAGATGAACCCATCAGCCCTACCGATCATCATAGACTGTGATCCAGGCCAAGACGACGCCTTAATGTTATTCATGGCGCTAAAGTCGCCAGAGTTAGAAGTACTAGGCATCGTCGCGGTCGCGGGTAATGTACCCTTGGCGGCCACGGCATTAAACATTAGAATTTTGGCTGACATTTGCCAGCGCACCGATGTCCCGCTATTTGCCGGCTGTGATAAACCCCTGCATCAAACACTAGTCACCGCTGAAAATGTGCATGGAAAAACCGGCATAGATGGGATTGAACTCTATGAGCCTCAGGTTCAGCTACAAAAGCAGCATGGGGTCGATTTCATCATTGAGACGCTGCTCAACAGCAGCCGGGCGATCACTATCGTCGCGACCGGTCCACTGACCAATATTGCCGCAGCCATGGTTAAGGCGCCACAAATCACCACTAAGATTAAACAGCTAATAATTATGGGCGGGGCAATGTTTGAGGGCGGCAACATCACCCCCTCCGCGGAGTTTAATGCCTTTGTAGACCCGCATGCCTTTGACATTGTGCTCAGAGCCGGCCGGCCAATCTTCGCCTTTGGTTTAGATGTCACCCACCAAGTACTGAGTTCACCGCGGCGCATCGCCACCATTCGCCGCTTAGATAACCCCGTTGCCAGAACTGCTGCAGACCTACTTGAATACTTTGATCGCTACGATGCACAAAAATATGGCACCCAGGGCGCACCTCTACACGACCCTTGCACTATCGCCTTTTTGCTGCAACCTGAATTATTTAGTCTAAAAGCCTGCGCCTGTCAGATAGAAACTAGCAGTGAGCTAACCCTTGGACACACCGCGGTCGATTTTTGGCAGGTCACTGGCAAAAAAGCCAACATTCACTGGGCACATACGGTCGATGTCGAAGGATTTTTTGCGTTGCTCACTGAGCGACTGGCGCGCTACGGGGATAATTAAAGTTTAACTAAATAGCTGAATCAGTTCAAACCACCGGATACATTGATACTACCACCGGTACTAAAAGAGGCACGCTCTGACAATAACCAACAGATGGCCTCTGCAACTTCCTCTGGTGTACCACCGCGCCCCAACGGCAGAGAACCCTTGACTCGATCGACCCTGTCAGCTTCCCCACCATCCCTATGCATCTGCGTGTAGATAAGCCCTGGGCGTACTGCATTCACCCGAATGCCCTCACGGCTAACTTCTTTTGCCAACCCTTTAGTAAAGGTATCAATCGCCCCTTTACTGGCGGCGTAATCTAAATACTCGTCAGGGGAACCAGTGAGTGCGGCCAGCGATGAGACATTGACGATACTGCCACCTGCACCGCCATGCTTATATGCCATGCGCAATACAGCTTCTCGGGCGCAGAGAAAACTACCACCGACATTGACGCTAAACATCTGCTCTAGTCTGGCACTAGTGACTTGCTCTATGCTTAATTGTGGCAACATCAAGGCCGCATTATTAACCAGTGCATTGAGGGGCCCAAGCTGCTGATCAATCGCTTTAAACATCGCCACCACTGCCACTTCATCAGCGACATCCGCTTGATACAGCATACAGCGCACCCCAAGTGCGAGTATTTCTGACTGCAAACTCAGCGCCCGCTCTTGATTAGACAGATAATTGATGCACAGATCATAACCTTGCTGCGCTAACAGCAGTGAGGTAGCTCGCCCTATACCACGACTCCCCCCTGTCACTAATGCAACTTTAGGCTGCTCAACAGGGTCCACTTCTCTAGTCATCTTCTCGCTCTAGCTCAAAAGGGGTCATCTGATAGACATAATAGTTAAGCCAATTACTAAATAACAAGTTGGCATGTGAGCGCCAATTACTACTAGGTTTGTTATCCGGTGAGTTATCTGGGAAATAATTCACCGGAATATCGGTGTTCGGATTAACTTCAATGTCGCGCCAATATTCTTGAGCCAGGGTTTCTGCATCATATTCTGGGTGACCAGTAACAAATACCTTCTTGCGATCACTACTGGCCATTAGATACACTCCCGCCTCTTTAGAACTGGCGAGAATGTGCAAATCAGTATGGTTTTTAATGATATTTACCGGATAGTCAGCGAACCGAGAATGTGGAGCTTTAAAGGTATCATCAAAACCACGGGTTAATGTCTCGTGCTGATGGCGCGTCTGGTGGGGATAGACCCCGGATAGTTTCTCATCGCGCATTTTTTTTGGCAGGTCATAAAATATATTCAATGCCGCCTCAACTGCCCAACACAAAAACATGGTGGAGGTCACATGCTGCTGTGACCATCGAATCACCTCTTCTACTTGGTCTTTATAGCGCACTTTTTCCCAGGGAACTTTCCCCAGCGGAGCGCCAGTGATGATTAGGCCATCATACTGATTATTTTTTACCTCTGAAAAATCCCGATAAAAACTATTTAAGTGCGCAATGGGGGTATTCTTGCTCTCTATATGATCGATACGCAATAGCTCTAAGTCTATCTGCAGAGGGCTGTTAGAAAGCATCCGAATCAGCTGATTCTCGGTTTCTATTTTCTTCGGCATTAAATTTAGCAGTAGTACTTTTAACGGGCGCACATCCTGATGCATCGCCCGAGTCTCTGTCATGACAAAGATATTCTCGCCGTTGAGCAAATCAACCGCAGGCAATAAATCCGGTATTCTAATCGGCATAACAACCTCTACATTTAATGACAGCACACAGCAGTCGCAAACGACATTAGCCGCTTGATTGACCCGCTAGATTTAAATTTTATTCTTTAACGCCCTGCAGCGCAAGCCCTTCTATATCATCAATCTGCAGCTGTACAGTACTGGTAGGAAAGGCAATTTGGGCCTGGTGCTGCTCGACTATTTTTGCCACTTTAAACAGCACTTCCTCCTTAATTTGATGAAATCTTTGCCAATCGGTAGTTTTGGTAAAAGTATAGACAAAAAATTCTAGGGAAGACTCGGCCATCTTATTGAAATTAACCATTAACATCTGGTTATTATCGATGTCTGGATGTGCCGCCAACATGCTGCGCACGTCTTGCAAAATATCACTCAAAGTATCGATATCACAATACCTAACCCCAAAGGTTTCAAAAATACGCCGATTGCTCATGCGCGAGGGGTTCTCGACCGAAATACTGGTAAAGGTAGCATTTGGAACATACAGCGGGCGTTTATCAAAAGTGCGAATCCGCGTTAATCGCCAGCCAATATCTTCGACCACACCCTCGATATTTTTGTCTGGTGAGCGTATCCAGTCTCCTACTTTAAAGGGCCTATCCATATAAATCATTAAGCCACCAAAGAAATTTGCCAGCAGGTCTTTTGCGGCAAAACCAACGGCAATGCCGCCAATGCCACCAAAGGCCATTACCCCGGCAACACTGTAGCCGAGACTCTGCAACACCACTAGAGAGACAGTAATATAGATAGACAATCGCAATAACTTACCAAACGCGCTCACGGTGGTATGATCGAGTGAGGTTTTTATCCCAGACGGATCGATCAGTTTAATTTCAGCGAATTTAATAAATCGAACGAAAAACCACGCTAGCAGAAGAATGAAACCCACTTTTCGAACGGGTTCCATCAGCGACACTAACAGCTGATTCGAGTCACTGCCAACGTCATTCACTACAATACTGCCGGTAAAGACTGCCAGGGAACCACCGAGTAGCCAAATCATAAAAATCATCGGTCTGCGGATGGCGTGTAACAATATATCATCCCATTGATTTTTAGTTTTTTGCAGCTGCACTTGCAATTTATTAAAAAACATTCGCGCGAACAGGGCACAGAGCAGCGTTATAAAAATAATCACAAAAACCACTAGTAGCCAGACGCTTTGCGCCCCCAGTGATAAATAATTGGTGAGCCAATTTTCTAGTGCGGTTATATCTTGCAAAGTTACCTCCTTTTTCTAAATAAATGGCCGTGCTTTATGCCAACAAATTCACCTCGAGTAAACGCCTTTATCGCTAGGCTTTCAAGAAGCATAGTTGTGAGGCGATAAGCGCTGCTTGTTCCATGCGCTGCGCATCAATCGAGACACTTTGGTGACGCATCGTGACGAGACGCTGAGATTTTTCTATTTTTTCAGTTTCAAGGTAATCCAAAACCTGAGTCGCCCCCTGAGGATTATTACACACCAGGACGGTATCACACCCCGCCTCGATCGCCGCCATCGCCCGGGCCGCATACTGATCCACACCCTGCTGAGGATTAACTTGGGCACCGCTCATGTTTAAATCGTCACTAAAAATAACCCCAGAAAAACCCAGCTGCTGGCGCAGCACGCTCTTGAGCCAATAAGAGGAGAAGCCAGCAGGATGCTGATCCATTTCAGGGTAGATCACGTGAGCCGGCATAATTGCCGCTAAATCGGTATCGATCAAACTGCGAAAGGGCTGTAGATCATCTCGTTCAAGCGCGGCAAAGTCCCTGTTATCGATGGCTATTTCCAGGTGAGAATCTGCCGTCGCCCAACCGTGACCGGGGAAATGTTTACCAGTAGCAGCCATGCCTGCCTCTCGCATGCCCTGCATAAAGCGCTGGGCGAGCGCTGACACTTGATCACGATTGCCAAACGATCGATCGCCGATAAATTTGGAGTGTGACCAACTTAAATCGAGCACCGGTGCAAAACTGATATCAATATCGATACTGGTCAATTCACTGGCCATCAACCACCCCATCTGGGTGGCTTGGTCTAATGCCAAGTCAGGGTCTTTAAGATAGGACAGGCACAGAGCAGACATAGCAGGCAGGCGCACAAAATTTTCTTTAAATCTTTGCACCCTACCGCCCTCCTGATCGACCGCAATAACCAGCCGCGTATTCTGCATCCTGATATCTGCAATCAAGTCGATTAATTGAGCCCGCGAGTCATAATTCCTAGAAAACAGAATCAAACCACCCACTTGATCCCGCTGTAGCTGCTCTCTTTCCAAGGCAGTCAGAGTAAGACCCGCCACATCTAACATGAGTCGACCGTAATGCATGTATTATCCTAAATAGGGGAAGCTAAAGGGGTGAATCAAGAACCTAGATACGGCTAAAATAAAGTTTGTCTCCACGGGCTTGCATACCCGCGGTAAGCACAGGCACCATCCGGTGCAATATTCGTTCTATCTCAGCATCAGAGGCAAACTTTTTGCGCTCAATCTCTGCCAACATAGTGAAATTAGACAAGGTAAAAATCACCGATCCCATCACAAAATGCAATCGCCAGAAAAACTCATCCTCTTCCATAACTGCAGACTCTTTACGCATCAATTCGACATACAGCGCCAGTTTAGAGACATACCTACCGAGTATGAACTCACGCAGCTCTTCTTGGTTTTTCATGTAGGCCAGCTCTAATAGCCGGGTAAACATCAACAGTGCATGGTTATTTTCTTGATCCACATGCAGTAGTGCCCGCATCAATAGCTCAAGAAGCTCTTCCATTTTAATAGAAGCCCCCTTCAACACCGCCATGCGTTCAATTAAAGCCCTTTCTATATAATTAGAAAAAGGCTTTAAAAATTGTTCTGCGACCGATTGAATTAAGCCCTGCTTAGAGCCAAAATGATAGTTGATTGCCGCTAAATTGACATTCGCTTCACGGGTAATCTGTCGCATCGTCGTCTCGATAAAACCCTGCTCAGCAAACAGGGCTTCCGCTGCATCTTGGATTTGTTTAGCTGTTTTAGACTGGGCCATTGATACACCATTCGATTATTAAATTACACCGCCCAATTTAGCACCATATTAAGGTTACATAGATTGAGCAGCTATCTTGGAAAACAACCTGACTAAATTACCTGCAGTAAGATTTTAAAGCAGCCGTTTAAAACAAACAAACATACTACAACTTAATTACTATTAATACGTTAGCGCATGAAATTAGAAGAACTAGTCATTTTTTGTACTAAGGTACTGACAATGTTGGTACTGGTTTTAACGGTTATATCACTCAGTCTTTCGCCAAAGGATTTTTTCACTTCATAGCGCACTTGGTAGACATCAGCCAGCCCACAAATTTTCATTAAATAATCATCCGAGGTATTTAATTCATCGATTAGCTTATGTTCTAACGCACGTTTGCCAAACCAAACTTCTCCGGTTGCAACTTTATCAATATCGACACAGGGGCGAGCTTGAGAGACAAATTCTTTAAACAGCAAATGGGTATCTTGTATCTCTTCAACAAATTTATCTTTACCCTTTTGGGTATTTTCACCAAACATGGTTACCGTACGCTTATATTCACCGGCGGTATAAGTCTCATAGTCAACACCGTACTTTTTAAGTACCCGGTGAAAGTTGGGTAGTTGAGCCACCACCCCTATTGAGCCCAAGATGGCAAAGGGGGCGGCAATTAAGTTATCAGCCAAGCACGCCATCATGTAACCACCGGAGGCCGCCACTTCATCAACACAGATAGTGAGCTTTAATTTTGCAGACTTAATACGCTCTAATTGAGAAGCCGCCAGCCCATAAGAATGCACCATACCGCCCGCGGAATCTAACCTGAGCACGACTTCATCAGTGTGCGCGGCAAAAGAGAGGATTGCCGAAATTTCCTCACGCAGCAAATCCACTTCAGAGGCTCGAATATCACCATTAAAATCAAGCACGAATACCCGTTTTCTATCGCCTTCTGTCTCTGTCTCAGTCTGAGTGGCTTTATCCTCACTGTTAGCCGTCTCTGCTAACGCTGCCTCAGTTTGCGCACTGGGTGGATTTTGTTTGGCCAGTTGTTTGGCGTGTTTAGCATCCACTTTAGCCTGTTTCTTTTTTTCTTTAGCGTCTTTTTTATCTTGCTTATGTTGTGCTTTTAATTGCTGCTTGTAGACTTCTGGCTCAATCACCGCCGCTTCAATCGCCTCTTTCATCTCTTCAAAACTATCATTGATTGACATCAAGGTAATTTCACCTTCACTGTGATCTTTTTTACCTCTGCCACTCATGGCTAGAAAACCCACTAGCACTATAAAAATAGTTAAAATGACTGTGATAGCTTTCGCTAAAAACATCCCGTATTCATACACAAAATCAACCAAGCTAAATCTCCAAAATATCGTTGCTAAAGCAAAACAATAATGTACCATAAAATACCAACTAAGCCATTTTTTCTAAAGCATTTTTTACAGGCTAATCGCAAATGCAAAACAGCGCTACTCTCAAGGCACATACCGTTAAAATCATCAAGAAGTTACCCGCACGCTTCCAGGCGGACCAAGCCAAAGATTTAGCGGCCGTCTTTCAATTTCGTTTAAACCAAGATTTTTCGTTCTATATTGAAATCAAACAGCAAGCCTGCACCTTAGAAATGCGCGAGCACGATGATCCCAACATCATTTTAAGCATGTCGGAATCGGTGTTTTGTGCCTTGATGACCGGAACAATTGATGGCATGTCCGCATTCCTCAAAGGGGATTTACAAGCACATGGCAATGTTATGCTGGCTACCTCTCTCTCGAAACTGTTTAAAAAACGCCCGGGAGACTTGCAAAAACTAAACCATTGATCATTAGGCAAAGGCTTAAGTCATTGCTATTAAAAACGATATTTTAATACAACCCTTAAAAAACCAAAATAAAAGCTCTATATTGTGGCCCATTTCGCGTATATTCCGCTTTGCATCTATATTTAAGACTGAACTAATCCTTAAAAACGGTTAATTATGCCACCTTAATTGATGTATTAACCTGATGAGGATAGCATTACAGTCACTAGAAATAATTCGACGGTCAGACTATGCTTAACCTTACAAGAATAAGTATTGGCAGGGCAGTCTCTCAATCTAAAAATAAGCAACAAGCGGTTAAGCTCCAATACCAGCCGTTTAATGATAAAAAAATCTTCCCACTTTTAAGGACATATTTTATATGACCACGACAATGACACAGGCAATATTTAAGAATTTCTTAGGTAATTCGCCTGTTTGGTATAAGCAGGCAATCATTGCCTTCCTAGTATTAAACCCTTTTATACTCTACTTAGCAGGCCCAACTGTCGCTGGCTGGCTGCTTATTTTTGAGTTTATATTCACCCTTGCCCTCGCCCTTAAATGTTACCCACTACAGCCTGGCGGACTACTTGCTGTTCAAGCAATCGCCATCGGACTCGCCACACCTGAAACTGTCTATCACGAAGTGGAAAGTAATTTAGAAGTACTACTGTTACTGATGTTCATGGTGGCGGGCATTTACTTCATGCAATCGATGTTACTGTGGGTTTTCACCAAGCTACTGGTCAACGTGCGCTCTAAAATATTACTGTCGCTGATGTTCTCCATGGTTGCCGCTGTGCTCTCTGCTTTTTTAGACGCATTGACCGTCACCGCAGTATTGATCAGTGTCGGTGTGGGCTTTTATTCTGTCTACCACAAAGTCGCCTCCGGCAATAAATCTAATCACGACCACACCGTTGATGATGGGCTAAATGACGAGAGAAGAGCAGAACTGTCTGAGTTTCGCTCCTTTTTACGTAGCCTTATTATGCATGGCGCCGTAGGTACCGCACTCGGCGGCGTTTGTACGCTAGTTGGCGAGCCACAAAACTTATTAATCGCCGAAAAGTTAGGTTGGGATTTCATTACTTTCTTCATGAAGATGGTGCCGGTCTCTATGCCTGTATTAGCCGCTGGTCTACTTACCTGTGTGCTGGTTGAGAAATTTAAAGTATTTGATTACGGCACTGAATTACCAGATTCAATCCGTTCAATACTGGAAGATTTTGACCGCAAAGAAGATGCTAAACGCGACCAACGCGATAATGCCAAACTTGGCGTACAAATTTTAGTGGCGCTGTTTTTAGTATTGGCACTGGCCTTTCACTGGGCGGCAGTCGGCCTGATCGGCCTTACCGTCATCATCTTACTCACCGCCTTTAACGGTATTATTGAAGAGCATCAAATAGGTAAAGCGTTTGAAGAGGCACTGCCTTTCACCGCTCTACTGGTAGTATTCTTCGTGATTGTCTCAGTGATTCACGAGCAGCATCTATTTAGCCCTGTCATCGATTACGTCTTAGCAATGCCAAGGGATGCTCAACCGGGCATGTTCTTCATCGCCAACGGGGTGCTCTCGGCGATCAGTGATAATGTATTTGTCGCGACTGTGTACATTAATGAAGTCGCTGCCGCCTTTGAAAAAGGCACCATTGATCGCGCTCAATTCGAGGTACTGGCAATCGCCATCAATACCGGTACTAACCTGCCAAGTGTCGCGACACCTAACGGACAAGCTGCTTTCTTGTTCTTACTGACATCCGCCCTCGCGCCACTGATTAGACTTTCATATGGCAAAATGGTGATGATGGCTATGCCCTATACTATTGTATTGAGTGTTGTTGGCTATTTCGCAGTGACCTACTTTTTATAAAAGCAGAACAATTTAACAAAGGGGCTTAGGCCCCTTTTTTATGGTTTAATTAAAATGGCTAAGATAACCGCTCAAAGAATACGCCGCTAACAACCCGCTCCCCCAGTTAGCAAGCTGACTACCCTAATTGCCCATTGAGACACATAAACTGCGCCTCTCATCGATTTCCCCCTGCCCTATACTCGCTATTACCTGTTGCGACTCCCTCTTCACAGGCGTGTACTGACGCCGTTATTGTGCCGATTTTAACTAGCCACCTTAACAGCTAACTAAGAGCTGCTATTTACACCTGGGCGGCACTGCTTAAGCTTAGTTTCGCTGCTGTTGTAATCTGCATCTTCAGGATGACAGCATCGACAACCCTCTCACTTCGACACTTGCATAGCCTTAAATTTTTTTTGCAGAAAAACTTCTAAACACGCCCGAAAATCTTGCATTTCAATTCTGCTCATAACATCACATTAAGCGTTCAATTTTCACTCACAAATAGCTACATCCCCGACCCTATATAGGCTAGCCAAATGTGCCCACAACAACTGTGGATAACTCTGTTAGTAGTGTAACCAGAATGTCTTACAGGCCCATATTTACAACACATCCGACAGATTGGTTACTTTTTAACCAATTAATTTAATGATGTTAAAACAGTATGTTACAAGCTTTTTCAACAGTTATTATACAATTAATCGCAAGGCAGCGGCATTTCTAGCATCTAACATGTCAATAGCTTTTCTGAAAATAAATTAAATATTTTGCTTGATCATACAATTTTATTGAAGCTGCAATTAAGCGTGCTTACTCCCGGCCTAGCCGCTGCTTTTATTCGCCTAATAATTGACAAAACTGGCTGTCATATTAAGACTGAATCTGCTAGACGCAAGATGCTTACTTGCGCTAGAATCGCCATTAAAATAACCAGGCTACAGATACCTATGAGTTTCGATCGTCCAACGGCTAATCACCAAGTCACTCAGACAGTCAAAAAAAGCGTCTTTATTGGCCAGCTTAGTATCGTGCAGAGCACCCTACAGGCCGATGAGTTTATCCAACAGGTTAAACGATTACACCCAAAGGCTAATCACAATTGTCACTGTTATATAGCAGGCTCTCCTGAGTCATCCTCACTTTGGGCATACAGCGATGATGGTGAGCCAAAAGGCTGCGCTGGTTTACCGATGTTCCAAGTGTTGAAACACAGTGGTCTGGGTAACATCGCCGTTGTGGTCACCCGCTATTTTGGCGGTATAAAGTTAGGTACCGGCGGTATGGCGAGAGCTTATAGCTCAACAGTGAACTTGTTGATCAATGCTATCAGCACAGAGATAGTCCACCAGACCAGCACCTTGACCATCATCGCACCCTTTCATTTAACCGGGAGTATCGAGCACATTGTGGCGCAGCTTGCAGGCGCTATCATCACGCAGAGACACTGGCTGGCGCAGGGCCAGAAATTTACAATTTGTATAGACGAGCCATCAGTACAGCCCTTTAAAGATGCAATCTCTCCCATTGCCCATTTGTTGGATAGCACTGCCCTCTCGAGCTAAAGTCATAACCCGTTAGCTAAGCGGGGGACAGATCCATTCATTTTTTGGTTATTTTTTATACGCTCACCCCCCAATTTAGCCGTTAAATCAGTAATATTGACATTTTATTACAAATAACTAAGAATTATTCTTAAGTTTCTTGCTTTAATGACGATATACTCTAGTGGTTCGGCTAATAATCAGTGATTAGCCTACCGGCGAAACTCAACATCCTGAGTTATTCGCAGGTCAATATACACAACTGTAATACGATAGAAGGATTAAAATGAGATTTGCAGAGAAACCAACCCAATCTGCTGAATATTTACGCCAGGCGATTCCGCTCATGGTTAAATATAAAATTCCTCCTAATCCGCTGAATTATGCCCTCTGGTATACCTATGTATCAAAACGCGCCCCTAAGTTAAATGTAGAATTAGATAAAGCACTCGATGTCTACGGTACTTGCCCGACGCTGCTCTGCGAGAAAATGTTCCGCGAGCACTTGATCAAGGATGAAATCAATAATGCCGATGGTTTTCAGTCAAAGGTAGTAGGACTGGTCAATGAACTGCACAGCAAGGCGGGAATTGCCAGTCAATGCGCCTCAGAGTTTCAGCAGGTCCTCGATAAGAGTCTGGTTGAGCTACGCAATGATAAAAGTAAAATATCCCGTGAGAAGATCATAGAGAGCCTCTCAGCGAATACCGATAGTATCAGCAAGTCAAACTTGGCCTTCCAGGCGCAAATAAGTGCTGCACAAGCAGAGATAGTACTTTTAAAAGAAGAACTTAACAAACCCCCTAACGACCCCAGGGTCGACCCGATCACCAAGCTCTTTAAACGCCAAGTGTTTGATGCAGAAATTGAGCAACTGGTACAACTGCCCAATGATATTATGGCGAGCATCTCTATTTTTGAACTGGATGATTTTCAAGATTTCAACGAGAATTTCGGACAAAAGATGGGTGATAAAATCATCTTATTCATCGCCAGCTTGCTAAAAAATCAGTGCAAAACCCCCTCGATGGCTATCCGCTTTTCCGGTACCAGATTCGCCATGATATTACTGGATACTGACATAGTGCAAGCCAAACAAATCTCCGAGTTAATGCGCAAAAAAGTAGCCTCTATCCGCCTGCGACAAAAGAATTCAAACGCGATTAGCAACAGTTTGACGATCTCCTGCGGCGTCTGTCAAATGCGTGAAGAAGATACCGGTGAGTCTTTAACCACCCGCACTTTAAAAGCATTAAAAAAAGCCAAGCAACAAGGTAAAAATCTGATTGTATTAGGTTAATAACGTTCCAATATCCGCCTCTACAACGATCATCTTCGTTTCTTCCCGCTGTTATTTTTCATACTGCTCTCTCTTAATAATTTTCACTCTAGCCACTCTCGCTCGCCAGCACCTCAACCACACGAGCACAAAGCAGCCGATGCTCACGGGGAACAGCTAAGCCAAACGTTCTATATCGAGCTATATTCTGACCAACACTGTTAGCTGAGTCGACAATTAAGAATGGCACTGTTTAAGTGATAACGAATACACTGCAAAGAGATAATTTAAGAGAAAGGAGCTCAATAAAAAAGGCTGATAACAGCCTTTTTTGCGGGATGCTCTGATTTTACAGAGCTCCCAATTAATAATAGCGCGAACTAAACTAAGATCTGGTCGGTGTGCGCATCGTGACAAATTCTTCAGCCGCGGTCGGGTGAACACCGATAGTCGAATCAAATACCGCCTTGGTCGCACCCGCTTTTAACGCAATCGCAATCCCCTGGATAATCTCACCTGCCTCCGACCCTACCATGTGCACTCCCACCACTTTATCGCTGGCTTTATCGACAATCATCTTCATCAGAGTCCGCTCATCACTGCCAGAGAGGGTATGCTTCATCGCTCTGAAGTCACTCACATACACATCAATATTTGCATACTGTTCACGGGCTTGCTCTTCAGAGAGTCCGACCGTCCCTATATTTGGCTGACAGAAAACCGCCGTTGCGATCAAGTCGTAATTCACCTCGGCACTGCCCTCATTATAGAGGTGATTAACCAGCGCCATACCTTCGGCCAACGCCACGGGAGTCAACGCAATACGATCGATAACATCGCCTAATGCATAGACGGAGGGCACCGAGCTCTGAAAATTGTCGTCAACCACAATAGCGCCATTCGCCGCTTGTTTGATGCCCAGCGCCTCCAAGCCTAAATTTGCCACTTTAGGGTTGCGACCGGTGGCATACATTACACAATCCGCTTCAATCGTGCGGCCATCGTTGGTCGTTATCAACAGCGAGCCATCGGCTTGCTTGTCAATGGAGGTAATATCACAATTGAAATTCAAGTTAACCTGCTTCTTGGCGACTTCTCTGGCGGTAAACTCCCGCACTTCTTGATCAAAGCCGCGCAGGAATAACTCACCGCGATAAATCAGATCTGTTTTAGCCCCCAGACCTGCAAAAATACCGGCGAACTCAACCGCGATATAGCCACCACCGACGACCACAGCACGCTTTGGAAACTGTTCTAAAAAGAATACTTCATTAGAGCTAATAACGTGCTCTTTACCTGGAAAATCAGGCACAAATGGCCAGCCGCCAGTGGCGACTAATATGCGCTCAGCGGTATACTGCTCACCATTAACTTCCACAGTATGTGCATCGATCATCACCCCGCGCCCAGTCATTAAAGTACAGCCGGCATTGACCAACATGTTCTTATAGATACCATTGAGTCTCTCGATCTCCTTGGTTTTGTTATCACGTAACGTTGGCCAATCAAAACTAGTCTCACCCACATTCCAGCCAAAACCTTTGGCCTCTTGAAAATCATGCGCATAGTGCGATGAATAGACGAACAGTTTTTTCGGTACACAACCGACATTGACACAAGTACCACCTAAGTATAAATCTTCAGTGATAGCAACTCTTACACCTTTAGCAGCAGCCATTCGTGCGGTGCGAACACCCCCTGATCCAGCCCCTATTACAAATAAATCAAAATCAAAATCTGCCACTACCTTATCTCCTGTTAATCACTATTACTTTTACTGGCTAATTCTACGAGTTATACGTTGTACTATGCCAATTAATTTTATCGATGGAATCTATAGCTATACTGTATTAATGCTCGAACTCGTTTCAATTGCTGCTAGAATACCTGAAAAATTCAAAACACTGGTAGTTATAGCGATGAAAATAATATCATTTAATGTAAATGGGTTACGTGCCCGGCCCCACCAAATGGCTGAATTGATTAAAACCCACAGCCCGGATGTCATCGGCATTCAAGAAATAAAGGTCCACGATGATGAGTTTCCGGTCTCGATGATTGAAGACTTGGGTTATCACGTCGACTACCATGGCCAAAAAGGCCATTATGGGGTCTGTTTAATCTCCAAAAAGCCTGCTTTATCTATCCAAAAAGGCTTTGCCAGCGATGCTGAAGACGCCCAGCGGCGCATGATTATCGGCAAGTATGAAAGCGACAACGGCAATCTAGTCACCATACTCAACGGCTACTTCCCCCAGGGGGAAAATATCGCCCACGAAACTAAATTTCCCGCCAAACAGAAGTTCTATGAAGATTTACAAATACACCTAACCGAGCACTGCGATGCCAGCGAGCATGTGATAGTGCTGGGTGATCTAAATATCTCACCACAAGACATGGATATCGGCATCGGCGAGCCCAACCGCAAGCGCTGGTTAAAAACCGGCAAGGCGAGTTTCCAACCGATTGAGCGAGAGTGGCTGAGTACGTTGTTGGGCTGGGGGTTACAAGACACCTACCGCCTACACCATCCAGAAGCTGATCAACGCTACAGCTGGTTTGACTATCGCTCTAGAGCCTTTGCCGATGAGCCCAAGCGCGGATTGCGCATTGATGCAGTACTGGCCACCCCCAGCTTGTACCAAAAATGCACGGCGGCAGAGATTGACTATGACATCAGAGCCATGGAAAGACCCTCTGATCATGCGCCAATCTGGGCCGAATTCGATATATAGCGTTTTTTAGTACAGGACACTGAGTATTTAGTGGTGATTGCGTTAAATACTCAGCACGGCTATCGCTCTCTTTACTGCAACTTGTCTTATCAGACCTCAGATCGGTAACTTATCATATTGGCGCGGCAGTCGATGGTTATCGAGTTTGGTGGGATGCTGAATTACTTGAAAAGACTAAATACCGGCAACAATTACCGGACATCGCTGCCTATCTCTGCTGAGTTAGCTCCCTCATCGAGACAGATTCTCTGCTCAGGCAACAAAAAAATATTGGGTCAGCTTTTGACTTGTGATTTTTCCTAACGGGAAAAAGGCAAGACCTGACCACCAATCCCACGTATTAAGCACTGTACGTAGGGTGTCTCGGCCAGCTTGCGAGGTTGAGTTGCAATACAGCAAGCTAGCATCACCCAGTGAGTAATCTTGTTTGCATGCTGAAAGCACTAGGATTGATATAATTAAAAGGATTTTGGTCATGAGAGATTCCTCATTTAGAGGTTAGCTTGATACCGTGAATAAGCAGCAGCTAGCCTTTTGTCATAATGATGTTTCTTGTAGCCTTTGCCGTTGTATATCTTGGCAAAGAGAGCCCAGGAGTGATTTCTTAATGCACCCCACAGCTTTGTGTTGGTTTTGATAAAAGTGACAAAGGTGGCTAATTGGTTACCTTCACTTTGGGTAACAAAATCTACATAGTCCTCAACGCTACTGAATTCTAATCGCTCCCAGTGATAACCCATGATTTGGAATAGGCCGTATGAACAGGATTCTAGAGCGCTCTGAGGATGAATAGTCACCCCAATTTTTCTGCGGCGATAAGCACCTGCCTTTCCTTTGTAACCACCCGTTTTACCACTGACGATGTTCGGGTGTAATCGCTTGAATTCGGATATTTGTGCTCCGTTAAAGCCATGCTTTTTTAACTGCCTTCTCATGACATGACGTTCAAATAAGATCACTGGGCGCCCATCTTCTAAAAAACCATTACCTCGACTCTCTATCTCTTTCACAGCGAAGATAGTGGCGACATCTACTTTTAGGTCTGCAGCTGCATTCATCAGATCGTCATGACTGAGTAAATGTGAGGTGTCTTTATTTAAAAGTGCTGCTCTAGTTTTACGACCAACTTCACCATCAGATACTAAGCTTCTATCGCGTTGAAAATTCTTTACGGCTATCTCTGTATTCGGCCCAAAGTCTCCATCTACTGAGCAATAATAACCAGCGCCATTGAGTTGCTTTTGTAACTGTTTAACACTGTCGCCTTTAGAGCCAACTTTAAGTAACGACATACCACTCACCTATGCTTCGATCAAAAAAAAGCGGCCGCTGTCCGAAAACATTAGCCGCTAGCTTGCCGGGTTTAACTGTTGAAATTCAAGAAAACCTGTAGACGAAAGATCACCTCCTTAAAAATTAGACATTAAAAAGCCCCGCTAGTGCGAGGCTTAGATTATTAGTCTTAATCAATTCCTATCGATCAAACATCAAAGACAAAAATGCCCCGAAAAGACCGAGGCGTAAGTTAACATAATATAAACATATTTAGCTTTATTGGTGACAACTTATCAACTTGTGTTCAAAAATTACTCAATCGAGAGCTAATTGTATTTTCATATCTTAGTTTAACGACTGGCTCAGCTTCTGCTTAATTCAATGTTAATATTTAAATATTTTTGTCCTAAAATGGCACACTAGAAATCAAATTCGATGTGTAACAATATGAAAAGTACTTTTAAGTTAATGTTTTGCCTTGGTTTTAGTAGATATCATTTTCACGTAAATACGCCTGGGCACAATCAAGCTGTTAAGCATCATTGAAAATGGAGTTATAAAAGTGGCAGTAAAACGGACATCTAAAGTTACAAAACCAAAAGCTGCTAAAAGTGCGTCTAAAACCATACGATCAAAAACAGCAACTAAGGCATCTAAAAGCGCTGCAGGAAGTGCTTTATCCCAGGCTAAATCACCTAAGAAAGTAACTTCGAAAGGAGCCGCTAGCGCAGCATCTAAAACACTAAAGAACCCAAAAGCATCTAGGGCCGCAAAGTCAGCTGCTGGCAGTGCATTGTCTCAGCGCGTAGTGAAATCATCTGCTAAGTCTGGAACGGTATCAAAAACTAAAGCTCGGTCTGCAGTAAAATCAGTCACAAAGTCACGGAGAAAGTAGAATGGCCGTGAAAGATTACAATGATAATGTTTTTATAAACTGTCCATTTGATGAAGAGTTTAAAGAAATATTCTACGCTAAAGTATTTGCGATATTTGATTGTGGGTTCATAGCCAGGTGCTCACTCGAAGATGATGATGGTGGTGAGGTTAGAATTGAGAAAATATCCAAAATAATAAGTCAGTGTCGTTATGGTATACACGATATTAGTAGAACCGAATTATGCATAAAAACAAATTTGCCACGGTTTAACATGCCTCTTGAGTTAGGCATGTTTCTTGGGGCAAAGAAATATGGAGACCAACATCAGAAAAAGAAAAACTTTCTAATTACAGATACTGAACAATATAGATATCAAGTTTTCATATCAGATATTGCTGGACAGGATATAAGAGCCCATGAAAACAATCCGAGCAATGCAATAAAGATTGTTCGAGATTGGCTAAACTCAGCTTCTAAGAGGAAAAAAAAGACACTAAAGGACAGGCATAGATTAATTGAATATTAACAACAAAAGGGGTAGAGTTTAATTCATTGATAATTCAATTTAGAGATGTTTCTCTGAAAGGGAGGTTCTATGACTCGTGCCCGATCTCAGCAAATCTGCTGCCAAGACACACCTTACTACCACTGTATCTCAAGGGTGGTTAGAAGGGCTTTTCTCTGTGGTTTTGACCAATCCACTCAACAAGATTTTGAACACCGGCGTCAATGGATGCTAGATCGATTGGCTGAAATAGAGGCGGTTTTTTGTATTGATATTTGTGCTTATGCCATTATGTCTAATCACTATCATCTTGTTTTATACATTAACAAAAGCCAAGTAGACGACCTAACAGATTTAGAAGTGATTGAGCGTTGGCGAACAATTTATACCGGCCCAGATATAATCCAGCGTTTCATTAATGGCGAAAAACTTTCTAAAGAACACCATGACCTTATTGCTGAAATAGTTGGCAAATGGCGTCTTCGTCTAGAAGATATTAGCTGGTTTATGAAGAGCTTGAATGAGTCTATAGCTCGCAGAGCAAACTCTGAAGACGGCTGCACCGGGCACTTCTGGGAAGGGAGATTTAGGAGCCAAGCACTGTTAGACGAACAAGCCTTACTCACGTGCATGGCTTATGTAGAGCTTAATCCCATTCGAGCAATGATGGCACAAACACCAGAAAACTCAGACTTCACTTCGATAAAACAACGAATTGAAGCAGATAAACCAGTAAAAAGTCATCAAAACGCAAAGGCAACTGCAATAGTATCAACCCACTTAATACTTAAAGAATTCGTTGCAGAAGGTCATCAACTCAAAGATGAAATACCTTACCATTATCAAGAGTATTTAGAGTTAGTTGAATGGAGTGGCAGAGTTATAAGGGAGGGTAAGCGCGGTGTGATTGATGGTCGATTACCCCCCATATTGTTGCGTTTAGGGATAGATACCGAAGAATGGCACAAAGCGATGCAGCCCAAAGGGTCACATCATTTCAGTCGTGCTATGGGCCGTTGTGAAGCATTACGAGAACACGCTAAAAGACTTTCTATAAAATGGATTAAAGGTATCACTATTAGCAGTAGGCTATTCCCTACCTGATCATCAATAGATAAACAGAAAATGTAGAATTATACTGATAAGTACAATTTTATTTGCATGCAAACCGTTGATTTAACTTAATTTAACAAGTTAAATGTATATTATGTATGGCTATACAGACAACACAATATAGCACCTTGGATGGAGGATTCTTAGTAGTAATAGTTATAATAAGTGCCTGTCCTGTAATAAGTGATTTTATTTGCATGCAAACCGTTGATTTAACTTAATTTAACAAGTTAAAAAGACACTAAAGGACAGGCATAGATTAATTGAATATTAACAATAAAAGGGGTAGAGTTTAATTCATTGATAATTCAATTTAGAGATGTTTCTCTGAAAGGGAGGTTCTATGACTCGTGCC
>JABSRA010000158.1 GCA_013215445.1 Oceanospirillaceae bacterium | reverse complement strand
ATCCCTTAACCACCTAGAATAAACCAGTACAAAGTAGAGGTTCTCATCCAGTGACTTAGCGGTTAAATAGGCGATCGCTTTTTGCTGCTCATTTAAATGCAAATCGAGATCGGTCTGGGGGGTATCTTGAAAGTGAGTAAAGATAAATTGCGAATCAGCAATTAACTCACCTTGGTCATCGATGAACGGTAGTTTACCTTTTGGTGCTCTACTGAGGTTGTTAGGATCTGAAATATTCTCAAACTCGATACCTGCCATCCGCAGATAAGCATCCACTTTTAACACAAATGGACTGGGATCAGCGACGCCAAAATGGGGGCCAAAACTATACAACTTAATCATCTATATCCTTTATTTCAAATAACTTAATGTTAGTGTTGAGGTAAATGTATTATAACTGGGCCTACTGACACCGTTATGTCAGTAGGCTTTGATTATTCGTGTTCGTCCAAATACCTCTACTTATGTTCAGCTTGAGGATTGTCAATTGCAGCTTAAACTATAGAAGTAGGGGTATTAGACAGGAGAACAGGGCATGCTAAGCTTACCAATAGATGTTGTAGGAAAGATGTTGCTTAAGGATTAGAAAATTCGATATTAGTCACCGTTTGAGGGCCCGACCATGAGACAGATTCAGAAGTTATTAACCCTAGCGATTTGCAGTGCCTTAATTAACACTGCCAGTGCGCTTGAACATCCAATTAGTGAAGATACAGCTGTTATTGAACCAGCACAGGTCGTAGAAGATCCGGTACCTAATAATGCGGCACAGACGCAAAGGACTGAAAATTTAGCCCTTGCGGTGCAACAAAATCTGGTGGGAGCCACCGAACAGGCAGAGCAGACCATAGAAATATCACAATTCTTAGTAGAGGATGCGCAACAAACGTTAGCTTCGGCGCAAGCTAAATTTGACGCCGTCAGCAGTGACAGTGACAATGCCGAGGAGCTTGCCAGCGCCAGCAATAATCTTGAGCAGGCACGTCAGGCACTATCCGTCGCCTTAAATGGTTTGGAAACTGCCAATCAACAATTAGCTAGCATCTCGGCTGTATCAGCAGAGGATATATCTGAGATGAGAGAGTCGGGTATGGGTTGGGGTGAAATAGCTCAACAATTGGGTGTACATCCGGGACTATTAGGCTTAGGTCATAATAAACGTAGAGAGAAGAATCAGCAAAATCAAGAGACTGCCGCTGATGCTGACACTGTCGGCAATCCAGTAACTACCGACGTTAACAAAACTCGGGGAAAAAGTGCCAATACAAAAAATAATGTCGGCGCTGACAATGGCAAGAGTAATAACAGCAATAACAGCGGAAACAGCGGAAACAGCGGAAATAGCAATAACAGTGGAAACAGTGGAAACAGTGGAAACAGTGGAAACAGCGGGAATAGTGGAAATAGCGGTGGTAAAGGCGGGAAGAAATAATCTGTCAATTGGCTGTACAGCCATGCCAGCTTGGGGTCTATTGTTGAGTGTTTTGCTCTAGACAGTAGCTCGGAGCACGATCATGCTGTGTTTATGGCTGCTCGATATATGCACAGATCGAGAGTTAATCCGCTGTTGTTGAAAACGCTTATGTTGATTGTAGATATTTTATATCGCTCGATTGATGTGCAGCGTTAGCCACAGAGATTCATTAGGAATGTTTTTATGATCCACTTATCAAACCTATATATTCATTATATACAGCTAACGAGCCATCCATCCCCGACCATAAAAGCAGCTGTTGGTCCGCAATGGCGCTCTAAATGAAACTGCGAGAACTTAAAGGTTTAGGGCCAAAGTCAGAAAAATGCTTGCAAGGCATTGGTATTAACACTCCTGAGGAGCTTGAGAGGGTGGGTGCAGTAAGCGCATTTATTCGGCTCAAAAAAGAGTCTGGATCATCCCCAAGCCTCAATTTTCTTTACGCCTTGGTCGGTGCCTTGGAAAATACCCATTGGACAAGTATCGCTAAAACTGAAAAAAGCCGGCTGTTGATGGAGCTCGAAAGTCATCGAGAGTTCGAAGAGATGTTAAGGGAAGAGGGCATAGAATAATAATTTCAGTTCTTACCAACCGACAATTTACCCATGACGGATGTATGGTGAAAGCAAACTAAACCTTGGGTTGCCGGCTTTTGGCACAGATTAAAAGGAGATGATTTGGCGCTTGGGACTTGTTCGCTGCTTCCCTTATTAAAATCAGCGCCAGCTGAGCGATATTTAACCTTACTCCCCCTGAGCGACAGCCTGACTCTGGCTGTAGGAAATTGCTGGGTACTTAGGGGGATTATCTTCACTGCAACAACTGCTTATGCACGCCATGGTGTAATCGCTGTTGGCGTTAAAGAAGAAGGGGATGGAGTATCTCGATACGCCGCTTTTATTAGTGTGTACAAAGTGCTTCACACTCAAAAACCGGTCATTGGTCCACTGCCTCAATAACTCACCAGTATTAACGATATAGGCATCGTCTAACATAGGTACATCTATCCAGGTCTGTCGCTGTTCACTGTAAATGCTCAAGCCGGGCTGATCTTGAATTAACAAGGTGCAAAAGCTGGTATCAACGTGAGGGGCAATACCAAACTCGTCCTTCTCCGTGACGACATCAGTACTGGGGTAGTGGGTCATGCGCAATCTAAAGGTCGGATCGATAAAGGCTGAATCAAAAAAATCCGCGGGCATGTTCAGCGCTCTGGCGAAAATAGGCAGCAGGCGCTTGCCTAAGCTGAGCATGGCATCGGCATAAATTTGGCTAGCGGCTCTAAAGCCCGGCAGTCTTGTTTCCTCTAACCATTGGTTATCTGCCATGTTGATATGTTGATCACACTTTATTAAGAAAGCTTCATTGCGATTACCGGTATCACGCGAGGGCAATTTTCTGTTTTTAAACGGCAAGTAGCCAACCCCCCCGATAGGCCACTGCGGGCTGTCCATCTGTATCGATTTTTTATCGCTCATCGGTAAAGCATGGAAACGTTTGAGCATGGAGAACTGCGTCTCGATAACTTCAGAGGCGACACCATGGCCGACAATAGTAAAGAACCCGACATTTTCACAGGCACTGCACAACTCAGCGGCCACCTTCTCTAGCGCTTCTTCACTACCCGTTTTGAAGAAACTACTCAGGTCAATGATCGGGATATCGTTATGGACTGCGCGCTGCGTTTCTGACGTTTTCCAAGCGCTTGCTTGAGTACGTAATTGCCGCTCTTTTTCAAAGGGGTCAAATGCAGTGTTGTCGTCTGATCGGTTATCTGGCATTTTAATCTCGATGTTTTAGTGGTTTTAGGTGATTATGTCATCACAACAGTCCCTCGTGCTTTACCTTTACCCCAGATGGTTAGTGAGGTAAAGAAAAAGTGATTAGTCCTGGTTGGCTATTTCTCGCAGGGCCTTTTCAAAAACCTCAGCTGGCTGGCCACCACTGATCAAATGTTTATCGTTGATAATGACGGCAGGCACTGAACTGATGCCTTGCTCCTGATAATAGCGTTGCCGTTCGCGCACTTCTTGTGCATATTCTGAACTGTCCAATAACTGCTGGGCCAGATGAACATCTAGACCTACATTTCCCACTACTTTGAGCAGTTGCTGATGATTGCTGGGGTCGCCACTGTGTTTAAAATATAAATCAAAAAGTGCCAATTTAAGCGGGGTTTGTCGGTCAAATTGTTTAGCCCAGCACAGTAGGCGGTGCGCATCAAAAGTATTGTAAATTCTTCCGCCCTCGTTTCTATTAAACTGATAGTCAAGGGCTAAAGCCCGCTGCTGAATCATTGCCCGGTTTTGCTCTGTCTGTTCAATACTGATGCCATATTTCTCAGTGATATGCTCAACAATGTCCTGACCTTCTGTAGCCATGTTAGGATTGAGTTCAAAGGGGTGCCAGCTGATATCGGCGGTTATCTGCGGTGCCAGGGCTGTCAGCGCCTGCTGTAATGCCTGGTAACCAATAATGCACCAA
>JABSRA010000157.1 GCA_013215445.1 Oceanospirillaceae bacterium | reverse complement strand
GTAATGTTGTGATATTCACACCATGCTGGCAGGTAGAGGTTTTGCCCGGGCCATAACGTTGAACTTTTCTCAGCTTTCAATGGCTGACAACGCGATCGGGATAAAGTGAGGCTGATACATTAGCGAGCGCCTGTTAGTGTGCTGACAGACCTATTCAAGAGCCCCTAGGGGCTCCTGATGAAAGTTACTTAGACCATCAACTTCACCGCGGCAATTGCCGCCATTATTCTAATCAGCCATTTAAACTGTACCAGCTCCAATTTACCCAGCACCCAATAACCTATGGCTGCCCCAATAACTAGGCCGGGAATGGTCTGTAGGCTAATTAAAGTCGATTCCATATTGAACAAACCCAGCGCATACAGAGGCATTACTTTTGCCAGGTTAATAAACATAAACGCCCAGCTACGGGTACTCACGTAACTTTTTTTATCGAGTTTCTGCTCTAAAAAATACAGACTAAAGATGGGTCCAGCAGCATTGGCAATCATACTCACTACCCCGCCGATAAAACCGCTGAGATAAGTACTGATTGGATGCCGCATAATATTCGACTGGGTGTTATCTAACACAATACCTAGCACTAACATGCCTACAATTAATATTGACAAAATTAGATTGAATTCACTGATACTTAACAATGACAATAACCAGCTACCAACCGCGATACCGACAAAACATAAGGGTAGGATTTTAATCAATATTGACCAATTGACGTTTTTTCGGTAACTAATCACCGCAAATAGATCGGTGATCAGGTACATAGGTAAAATAATCCCCAGCGCTTGGGGCCCTGGAAAAGCGATCATGATGACCGGTAAAATAAGCAGCCCCATGCCCCCTACCGAAAACTTAGAGAATCCAGTGATCAAGCCTGCTGCCAATAATACTATCCACTCCATAAATAACTTTTACCCCTCAAGATGTTTTTAAAAAGCTATTATAATAAAACACTCTATAGATTAATAATTGCATTTTAATATCATTACGATTACTTAAAGCGATCATCTTGAGCAGCATTTAATAATTTCAACAGAGCAAGCTGAGCGGATCAGTACTATAACCTGGCATGACATTGATCTCTCGACAGCCAAGGTCCCTCTAAAGTACTCATTAAATTACTCGCGTAATGTTATGTTTGCATTGATTACCAGGCGGCTTGATAAATAGCTAAGGCGTCCTTTTCGGTAACTTCTCGGGGGTTATTAACCAGCAAGCGAGCCTGCTGCATCGCTGCACTGGCTAATAATGGCAGGGCGGACTCATCAATCGCGTAATCGCGTAATCTGACCTTTTTCAATAGGCGAATATTTAACGCACCAAGCGCATCGATAAACGCGTTACTACGCTCAGTCTGGTCTTGCAGCTGCGCCAGTTCAGGAAATACCAACGGCGCTAATATCGCGTACTGCTCGGCACAAACCGATTGGTTAAAACGCATCACATGCGGCAAGATCAAAGCATTGGTGAGGCCGTGAGATAAATGATAAATGCCGCCCAGCGGATAGGCTAGCGCGTGCACTGCAGCCACCGGGGAATTGGCAAAGGCCTGGCCCGCCAACATTGAACCCAGCAGCATGTTGGAGCGAGCGGTCAAGTTACCGCCCTCATTAACCACTCTTTCAAGGTTGCCACCTAACAATACCAGCGCTTCTTTAGCCAGTGCATCTGAAATTAAATTATGATTTTGGCTAGCGCTAGTAAAAGCTTCAATGGCATGCACCATCGCATCTATACCAGTAGTAGCAGTGACTAATGCCGGCAAGCCCAGGGTCAATTGTGCATCCAACAATGCCAGATCAGGCAGTAACTGCGGCGAGACAACGCCTTTCTTTTCACTCCCTGCCACGCTGATGATCGCCACCGCTGTGACCTCCGAGCCGGTCCCGGCTGTGGTGGGGATTTGAATCAGTGGCAATCGCTGGCCCTTAACCAAATTAACCCCATAAATATCTGCCAGGCGCTCTTCACCCTTGGCTAACAGGGCGACCAATTTTGCAACATCCATTGATGATCCACCGCCAAAGCCGATCACGCCATCAACCTGTTGGGCGATGGCCTGATCAGTGGCTGCTAATACGATAGATTCTGCCGGATCCGCTAGCACCTGATCAAAGACAAAGGCCGTCACCCCCGCTCGCATCAGAGTCTCTAGTATAGGTTGCAGTAAACCAGCGCCGATAATGCCTTGGTCAGTGACAATAAGCACCCGTTTACCGATAATTCGCAGACAGAGATCACCGAGTTGCGCCGTCGAATTGGGCTGGCAAATTATTTGTTTGGGCGCATTAAAGGTAAAACTGTGCATACAACTGTTCCTCGCATTGATGGTGGCGCTAATCCCCTATTATGCTCAATAACCCGCATAAGTTGAATAACAGCAGTAGCTTAGCTTATTTTTAAGATAGAGGCGACTGTAAGCACCCTAGCAAAAATCAGTTTACATGGTTACTGCCAAGGGCCTTGCGCTCTTTAAACACCTAACCCACCACCCACTGCCGTTGGTCTGTTTCATTGCCAATAAATCGATTCAGGCAGACAGGCCACTGATTTTTTAAAATGGGTAGTTCTGCTGCTTAAATTTAGCTTAAACGCTGCCAGTACCTGCCTATAATAGCTGCGAAACTAGCATAATTCAGCTGCTATTATAAACTGGAAAAATCAATACAAAGGACTCAACACTCTACTCCCCGTGTCATATTTCAACCAGCCTATTGCTTACTCTATCTACCCCCCGTGGTTAATTGCCATGAACAGCATTCATAGTGCCGCAAATTTGTTTTTAAAAAGGGATCGGAGTAACATGCTTAATTGTTTAAACATTGCGTTTTTAGCTAATCTTAATCAGCTTAAACAATCATCTTGGGTACTAAAAAATGACCAATGACCAGCTAAAAACCTTTGTCACTGTGGTGGAGAAAGGTGGCTTTAGGGCGGCGGCAAAAGCGCTTTATAAAACCCAACCTAGTGTCAGTGCGGCGGTTAAGAACCTCGAGCAACACTTTAACTTACCTTTCTTTGATCGATCTAATTACCGACCGGAACTCACCGACGAGGGCCGAGCCTTTTACACTCAGGCAAAAAAGCTCTTACAACAAGCCACAGAATTAGAAATGTACGGCCATCAATTGGCCAGCACTGAAACCTCACAACTCACCCTCTCTTTAAGTGCGATGTGTGCTCTACCCACCGTATTGGCAAAGATCAAACACTTTTGTAGTGATCATCCAAAACTGCGCTTGCAACTCAATACTGAACATCTATCGGGGGTATTAGAGCAATTGAAACTAGAGCGGGCCGACTTGGCAATAGGCCCGTTAGTGGGTATCGATCAGCATTATGAATACTTAGAAATCAGCCAAATTAAAATGGTTACGGTTATCTCTCCCCGGCTATTGGATACCACACAGGAGGCTAAAATCACCCAACAGCAACTGCGACAATTACCTCACATATTGATTTCTGATACCGGCTCTGTTGCCCCTTTCGATCATATCAATGTGCTGCTCGGCGGCCAGCGTTGGTACGTTAACGATTATCAAATGAAAAAAGCCCTATTGGTATCCGCCATGGGCTGGGCCAGAATTCCCGAACATATTATTAAACATCAATTGGCTGATAATACTTTAGTGAAAATTAACGTCGAAAATTTCAACTCGCAAAACATCGTCCCTATGTATCTAATCAAACTTAAACAAAACCCCAGCAGTGCAATCGCTAAAGCTTTTTGGCAAGAAATGCTCAACCCAGAATAACTCAGCGTTAAGCAGTTTCCTTAAGACGGACAAATTATCTTTTTTCGGCTACAAACCTGCCTCGCTGAATCATCTGCATACCATTTTCATCCACGGGCACATGGACAATTTTGGCGCCAAAACCGCGAAACATATGGTGCAAGGTGAGCAACCTAGGGTCCTCTAAGAATATTTGATCACCGGGATCTAAGAGGATCCAAAGAGCCCAAGTCACTCCTCAAATGCAGCTGATGACTATCATTAAACATGTCCCAGTCAGCCATTCACTG
>JABSRA010000156.1 GCA_013215445.1 Oceanospirillaceae bacterium | reverse complement strand
GATTAAAACTATCTTGCAGCTGCTCTAATCCCGACTTGGCCACCTCGGTGACGGTGCCGATAATATCGACGGGGGTGGCATTTAAGGGTTGCGATATCACTAAAATTGCCCCATTGCAGTAACGGCGCATAATCTTTAACGCCGTGGGAATAGTGCCTCGGGTACCAAATTGCGCGTCGTCGGTTTGATTGAGGCACAGTACCGGTTTAGTGGTCGTGATCGCGCTGCTACCGGTTAACCCCACCACGCCACTTTTAACAATTTTAACCGGCACGCCGCTGCGTTCTACTTCAATAGTTTCTACGCCGTGTAAATAATTTGCGGGCATATTTATGTCTCCGTATTGGCCGTGTCTGTTGCGCTGTCTTGCACATCAAACAAGCCCTGCGCACGTAAATTCAACATGTAAGGGCTAGCAGCGGGTAACTGACACGGCTCTCCATGCACTAAATGAAAGTCCAGTGATTGACCGTCAATCTCAAGCGTCACATGACACTCAGTGCCTAGGTAGACTCCTTTAATCATGGTGATTTTTTTACTGTTGCTGCTCATCTTTATTGCCCTCTTGACTGTTCTTTGCCGGTTTTTGACTTGCTTCAAGTATGACTTTTTTAATCATTAACGGTCCCATTTCTGGCGGCGCTGTAACGGCTAAGGTACTGGTGGTAAACTCCATTAAATACACCCACACATCCTTAGTACGGGCGATAAAGCGACTAGATTTAGGCTGTAACTTTCGACAGTTTTCGGGTTTGAAACCGGTCAATAATTGCCGCAGTAAATCTAGATTGTCGTAGCACCCACCACGGTCATTAAGATTGCGTACCATCAAGGTAAAACCTAGGGTGATGCGTCGCTCATATACACAAGCACTACTGTCATCTGCGGTAAATTGGTCACCGCCAAACTGCACTAACACCGTGCCTTGGGCATTCGTCACATAATGTTGTTGCCAATTCTCCGGTTGTAATTCGGCATTTAACAACCAACTTTCAGCGCTGTTTAAATGCCCGACGATACTGGCTAATAATGCTTGAATCGCTGACATTAACCGTCACCCAAAAAGCGTCCCATCAGGGCATTGTCAAAATAGGCACGGTTGCTGCGGTGGGTGGTTTTATGACTAAGGCGCGCACCGTTGGCACCGGCCCGGTCGCCGGTGGCTAACAACGCCCCGGTTAAGTTGGCTTTCTCGGCCTGAATATCACGCAGCATCGTCATTGCCTCTTTATACAGTCGCACCACATCATCGGGAATGTCACCGCCACCCGCACGTCGGGCAAATATCCAGTGGCGCGCGATGCTGGTGCAAATACGCTTTAATAAACTGCAGGGTGCAGCGATGGGAATCACATAACGTTTACTTAAATAGGCGTTGACGGTGTCTTGCGCATCGGCAATTGCCGCGTGCACCTTATCTGTATCCGGCTCCGTCAGATTGCAGGTTTTACCCGCGTCATGGGTAAGCTCAATTAAATCCCGCTCACCCATCGCCAGTGACATATCCGCAACGTTGATGTACATGCCTAGTAGCTCAGCTCAATCAGCGCACCGGGTGCATTACAAAAGGGGAAAGGGTTAGCCTGGGCTTCAATGTCATAGCCTTTACCCATGCCTCGCGCTTCCGCTTTGGCGTAGAATGCTTTGCCCAACGTGTTGACCGCCTCGTTATAGTTGGCGGGGGCCATGGCTTCAAGGTAGACATTGGCCAGTGGGAAGGCCCGTGCCTTGCCCGCTTTAATAAACTGATAATCACCCACCGAGACGTTGTACTCGATATACCGCACCCCGCCAATGGTCACCTCGTTAACTAAATCACGCATGGTATCGCGTTTTTTAGACTGCTCAATATAGGCTTTTTTATTGTCAGGCTTGGCTAAAAAGGCATTGAAAAACTCGGTGGTACAGAGCGCAATTGCACCGCGCATATAAGTGCCACCTAAGCCCTTTTTCATAATATTGTGGATAGCGCGGCCATCATCAATGGCATCAGCCGTCATCTTATAGACGGGCTTTTTGATAATTTTAAACAGCTCGTAAAGATCGGCAATGATGGTGGTACCGTCTGCGTCCATCACCACGCCGCTCAACGCGCCAATGCGTAAATGCTCGCGGGTCAGTACTAGCTGGTCTTTCATATCGCCGATACATTCATTGATCACCGTGACCATTTGCACGAATTTACCTTCTGTACCAAAGGTACCTAAATTCTGAATATCATCGGGTAACAACACATCAGAGAGCGGTAAATGGGTGGCCTCTAAGATCACTGTTTTCGAATCGCGCTTGCTCGCCGGTACTGGATCACCTTTGCGCGGCGTATTCGGCACTAATTCTAAGCGCTGATTCACTAACCGGATTTTCACCCCGGTGGTCTTAATCGGCTTAGCCTTAAACAGTTTCAAATTACTGGTTAACGTGATCTGCTCGGGCAGTGCGTTCATCGCGGCGGTCAGTTTAGTGACCTCAAATAGATCCTTATCCATGTTATTGAGCTCCGTCGTAATAGACAAATATTTGCGTGCGGCGCAGCGCATTCACCGCCACGAGTGCCAACTCATCGCTGTCGGGCAATACAATTTGCGAGCGGCGCACTTTGGCGTTACTGGCTAACGCGCCGCCGACATCATCGGCTTTAATGTCTTCGAGTAGTACCAGCACAAAGGGGTTAGCTAACGTCGGGGCAAGGGTGGGGCTATAAGTGTCATCGGCGTTTTCTGCAAATACCACCGTGCCCGATTCGCAATCGGTATCCACCGTGACGTTATAGCGGGCGAGCCCGGCGAGGGCTAAATAGATAATATGCTCGTCTTTCATGCTGCGCTCCTCGCCTTGGCATCCGCTAATAACGGGCACTCGCCTTTAATATCGCCAACCTTGTGGTTATCAATCTGCTCACTAAAATCAGTGGCAGCTTGCTGGGTAAGCTGGCCTTTAAAACGCTCCAGTAAAGGCGCTTTCTCGTCGCCTTCACCAAAGTCCGCGATACCCGCAGCACTGTCGGCCAGCGCATCTAAAACGGCGACCGTGAGGGCTTTATTCGAAGGTTTTAGCTGCCCGGCACTGACCAGAGCTTCAGCAAAGCTGATATGGTTTTGATGTTGCGCTTTGCTCTGCTGGTCTTGTTGTGTCGCGAGTTGCCGCTTCAAGGTTTCGTTTTCGGCGCTCAGCGCCGCTGCTTGTTCTTTATCCACGCTCATCTGCTCCTGTGGCTGGGATTTAGGGTTATCTATCGGTGTACGTTGTTGAAAAGTTGTTGGTTCTTGAAAGATAGGGGCGCTCTGCGCCGTGTTCGATAGCAGTCCGTCTAAGATGTAGGTAGGCAGCACTTTGTCGGCGGTCTCTATATCGTGTTTATCGACGATAAATTCGCGCAGGTTGCTGAAAAGATGACCCAGATCGCGCTCGTCGGTTTGGTTGAAAGCAAAGGTGAGCACCCCATCTTCATCACCGCTGAAGTCCAACTCACTGAAATTAAAAGAGGCGGGCTGTTGGTTCTTGACCGCCGGGGCCACCGCGCCCAAAAAACCCACATGACGCAAATAGTATTGACCAGGCACCGGGTTAGCGGCGGCCGTCGGTTCATAAATTGACATAGAGAGATAAGGAAAAGCCCCGGCGTTCACCTGCTCGGCAAAGTCCGCATCGACTTTTGCAGAGCGCGCTAATAGATCAGGTTGGCTAAAATCGAGGCTTTGGACCGTGCCTAAACGCGGGTCGTTATTTTTAGGATGGCCCTTCACTAGCGGGGCGGCATAAACGGAAGGGTCATAAATGTTCGCCACTTCTTGTAACAGCGACGCTGTCAGCTCAATACTTTTGGAGCCGTGGGCGAGGCCCACACTGGCGATAGACAAAACGTTGCTGGGATTAATCACATGGGCAATCTGCTGGCGCTTGTTGTTTTTCATAACCCACTCAATTGATCGGTATTAGAGGGCCAGAATAACGGGCGGCGGTGAGTGAAGTGTTTAAAGTGCTTTAAAGATCATGGCATTGCTGCTTAAATGAATCCTACGTTAATAAACGAGGGTCTTAAAACATGGACGTCTAC
>JABSRA010000155.1 GCA_013215445.1 Oceanospirillaceae bacterium | reverse complement strand
CTTTAAAGAAGGCCCTTTATTAAAATTTTCCACAGCAAAACATGACCTAGACAATATGTCTAAGTCAGATGCTTCATGTGATTTCAGTTGGGAATTAACTGTTATCCAGATAATTCGTGAGCTTCCGAGAGGATAGTTTGACTTACAACCTGTTTGCTGAAATCAGGCCATTTTCCAGAAATTTACCACAGCACAACATGACCTAGGCAAATTGCCTAAGTCAATCAACACCATAATGTTAAGATGACTTCTTGGATTATTAACTATTTTCCAGATAATTCCATGGTAAGTAACTTTCAGGATTAGCTTTTACGTCATCCTTGTTTTGTTGTAATACGGTGAAATATTCAAAAACGTTGGCTCCTGCCTCGGCTGCCGTCGCTATCATTGAAGTGATCACATCGCCAACCGTTGCACCAAATAACGTTTTGTGAAACATCGCGTTTCGCCTGTCTCGAACGATGATCTTTAACATACGTTCTATCGGGTTATTATCTAACTTGGTGCCTTCTATCGTGCAAAAACATGTGAGCTCTGTGTAATATTTATTAAAATAAGTGATTGCTTTTCCCAATCCACTGTTAGCCTCAACAGTTTCATTGGTCAAATGTGTTTCACCCCATTGTTTGATTTCGTCCATAATGGGAAGTGAATGTGAGGCATGATAAGCCAGTCGTTCTGTTGATGATAAACCTAATTCAATGATTTTATGTTCGTTTGTCCAAATTTCACCATAACGTGCTATAACGTGTTCAACCTCTTCAGGGAAGTGGCTTATTACATCAACAAACTGTCGTCTGGCATGGCTGTTACAAAGTGAGATGATTGCTCTTATCACACTGGGTTTGTTACTGGATAATGCATCGCTCATGATAATAGGCACTGAGCTTGAGTCATTTCTATTAAGCAATATGCTATCTATAAATTCCCCGGCATGGTCGGATAAGCAGGCAGCATTTCTGCTACCCACTCTCCTAAGAACCGTACGTGCGAGTTTCCCCGCATACGGCTCAAGCCTAGCAAAGCTCAGTGGTAAAACTCAACCGGCAGTAAATGTAACAGCATCCACCAAGGTCTAACGCTGGTTTTTGCATTTCGCTTTTTAAAGTATTCAGCGTATTCCTTGAGGAATGGATTGGCTATACTACGAATTTTAACGTGTCGTTTAATTGGAGTATAACCAGCTTTGTAGAGTATAAGTTGTTTAATATTACCTTGAACATCTTTGTCCCAAGCGAAAAATCGCCATTGGTTCATTTCTACTGTAGTGAAATATCGCCTTTTGAGCCATGCAGCATTCTTCTTCTTGTGTTTACGTTTTATCCAGCGATAAATCGCTTTGAATATTTGCGTATCCACCAGATAGAAGACGGCCTTAGAAACAGCATGACGATAGTAGTTGGCCCAGCCCCTAATGATGGGGTTGAGCTGTCTGATCAGTACATCTGCACTTACAGTGGGTTGGGATTTAATCAGATCCCTCACCTTATTCAACATTCGTTTTATACTTGCCTTAGCGGGTTTTATTAACAATTTTTCTTTGTATTTTCTGACATTAAATCCCAAAAAATCAAAGCCGGTATTGATGTGAGTTATGTGGGTTTTCTCCTCGGACAAGGAGAGCCCCCGTTGAGTTAAAAAAGCTTGCACAGCAGGTTTTACCCTATTTTCCAATATATCCGGAGAGGCAGCCGTGATGATAAAATCATCGGCATACCGAACCACGTTGATTTTAGTCAGCCCTTTGGTTGCCGAACGAACAGCGTCTTCCAACCCATCCAAAGCTATATTTGCATAAATCGGCGAAATATTGCCCCCTTGCGGCGTGCCGGCTACTGTAGCATGGAGTAAACCATTTTCCATGTAACCACTTTTAAGCCATTGTGAAAGGATCGTTTTATCCATTAAGACATGCTTCATCAACCACTCGTGACTAATGTTATCAAAGCAGGCTTTGATGTCTGCTTCGAGTACCCATTTCGATGAGCTTTTCTTGGCTAATACCTTGAAACACTGCTCTATGGCATCGGCTGCGCTCCGTTTCGGTCGAAAGCCATAAGAGTTAGGATCGGCCAGAGTTTCTGCAACAGGATTAAGGACCAACGCATAAAGTGCTTGCATGGCTCTGTCCTTCATCGTCGGTATGCCTAATGGACGTTTCTTTCCGTTAGATTTTGGAATATAAATACGCCGTAGCGGTTGGGCTTTGTAACCTTTTCTTTTTAAACTCAGAATAGCGGTGTACTTTGCTGCTGGAGTGAGCCAGCGGGCGCGGTCGATACCGGGTGTTCTTTTACCCTTGTTTTCTGTTACTCGTTTGACAGCCAGAAATTTTGCCGCAAACGAATGCGTCAGTATCCACTGTAAAGCCTTAACTTTACCGTATTTACCTTCTTTTACTGCCTTCGCAATACGCATTTGCAGTCGAGTGACCTGCTGATACATGGCGTCAGCATTAATACTGTTCCATGGTGAGCAGATTGAGGATGCACCAGCGTTAATAGCCGTCATTTGCTTTCCCTCATTGAGTCAATTCTCCAAATTCTCTTACGATTTTAGACCAGTCGGACGTTAGCTCACTTTCGTGCAGGATAACGTTTAAACCCCTATTCTCACCATTACAGCATGACATTCGCTTTTTCCGACCTCCCAAACCCGCATATCCATCGGTACTTCTTGCGAATAACCTACCCGTGAGGGAAATATACGGGGTTTCCACGTTCCGTTATGAAAAGTACGTAGGGTTAGGTGCCCGCTCTCGACCGGATTATCATATTGGCTACGTATGTAACATCGGAATTTACACAACCGATAATCAGTACTTATTTAGTTAAAGCATATCAACCACTTTTGCTCCTCAACGATAACGATCTTTATCACGGATTTACATATGTTCACCTTACCTACTACCTAGCACTCACCCGATTTGTGGTTATCAGGAAGGTACGTAACTCGCGTGTTATACCTTGTTTCCAATTAGAAACATAATGCATTGTCAGCGCAGCTCTTTATTCATGCACCTAGGTTCATCCGGTAGCACAGATGGTCTCTGCCATATCAATGGAGAGACAACTCTTCTTAACGACTTCGTGTCGCACCCCGATGTTAGTTTCAAATAAAACAATATTATGCCCACCTGAGGTTGTCGCGATAACCCCTGATGTGTATATGCCCGATCTCATTCTGGTTTTATCACTGTTCCGGCATTTTTTCTCTATCGGTTTTTGATCAAGGATACGATTGGTTGTATCGTCAAGGTAGTAATGCTGCGCATCACTGGCTAAGTCAAATAGATGTTTAAACACAGGGTAAATGTCATTACACACATACTCAACTTGATCGAATGTGGTTGATGCCGTAACTTTTACCCCGAGCAATTTTTGAATGCTGCCTTGACGGTAAAAAGGAACACCAGCGAAATATTTATAAATAGCCATCAAGGAGCGTGCCGAGTAACCATATTTTTGTGTTGGTGTCCCGTCTTTCATCACTTCTTCTGATAGCGGAGCCGTGAAATAAGCACCACAGGCATTGCAACGCAATTTTTCCATGACATGCTGCTCAGGTGTAAACGGGCTTTGCCCCGTGATACGTAAAAAATTACCGGGCTCTGTTTTATACAACTTACCCGTCAGACATTCTGGGCAGTTATCGCCTTTCTTAAGGTCTTCAAGTTGATGGAAAACAACGTTTGGTTTTACTTGAGCAAAATCGGCGTCTGTTTTAGATTTTTTGCTGCTTGTTTTCTTGGTTGTGTTTGGTTTATTCACTAAATCACACTGTTTTTCGGATGATTTTTCAATGCCAAGTAATTTACGCAATTTGTGGATAGTCACACCATGTGAAGATAAGCTATCTTGCATGCCCATCAGTGTAGTTAGGGCATCAAGCAACAATTGACAGTCTTCTGGACTCAGCGCAAGATTATTTTCTTTTGCTTCCGTTACTCTGGCAATTAGCGCTTCCAGCGCTTTGCCGTCAATGTCAGTAAAAGGCCTGCTCATTTAATGCTCCGCTTTTGGTGTTATTTTGATCAGTAAGGCTGAGTATGCGCGCTCTGGCTGATCGTTCAAGTGTTATTTTGATGATCGAAAAATTATTTTTTA
>JABSRA010000154.1 GCA_013215445.1 Oceanospirillaceae bacterium | reverse complement strand
CGATACACGCAGTGGTCGTGCCTGAATCAATAATAATAGAATCGCCCGCCTGTACTAGCTGGGCTGCGGCTCTACCTAACTTTCTTTTAATTTGAGCGTTACAGGATAGCGGTTGAGCTGTGTTAGGTTGTGGTTCGGCGCGCTTAGTTAACATCGCGCCACCATGGTGGCGCGCCAGCTTTCCCTGCTCTTCTAATAATCTCAAGTCCGCTCTGACAGTCACTGTAGATACATCGTAACGCTGCGAGATATTTTCCACGGTAATAGAGCCCTGTTCGGCTAGTTGTACCAAGATATAATCTCGACGCTCTCGAGTATTTCTAATGCTCTTCTTAGCTTGCTTCACTGGATTAGATTACCTTATTTATTAGTTGGTTAAGCATATATCAATTAGCTAACTTGAGGCCACTTTTCGCATCAAAAACATGCAGTGCCGACAGATCAACACCGACCTCAATCACTTGACCGGGCTGGTAAGCTAGCCTTAAATTGGTTTTGGCAATAATGTCTTGCCCGCACATTAGTCCATGAATATAGGTCTCAGCGCCCATTGCCTCGACAAACTTCACTGTGACTTTTTGTTTATGGTTATGTTGGGCAGCGTCCTCGAGCTGGAAAAATTCGGGTCTGATCCCCAGTACTAGTTCCTGTCCTACAACGACCGAGGATGCGTCGGGCAATTCAATAAAAGCCCCCTGCTCATTGTCCGCTGATGATGGTACGGCTACGCCCAGTTGTGCACCTTGCAGCTGTACTATGCCGCGAATAAATGAAATGGCGGGTGCGCCTAAAAAGCCCGCGACAAATAGATTAATCGGATTGTCATACAGCTCTAGCGGGCTGCCAATTTGCTCAATGATGCCATCGTTCATCACCACGATACGATCGGCTAAGGTCATGGCCTCTACTTGGTCATGGGTGACGTAGACAGTGGTGGTCTTTAATTTTAAATGCAGTGTTTTCATTTCCGCCCGCATTTGAATACGCAATTTGGCGTCTAAATTAGATAGCGGTTCATCAAACAAAAATAATTTGGGCTCACGTACTAGGGCACGGCCCATTGCCACACGCTGACATTGGCCACCGGATAACTGCTTGGGAGTACGATCTAACAGCGGAGTTAGTTTTAAGATATCAGCCGCCCAGTTGATCATTTTGTCAATGTGCGCCTGATCAGCTTTGCGAATTTTCAAACCAAAGGCAATATTTTCATAGACAGTAAGATGTGGGTAGAGCGCATAACTTTGAAACACCATCGAAAAATCGCGATGCTGTGAAGGCACATCATTAATCTCTTTGCCATCCAAGGTTAAACTTCCCGAAGTGATATCTTCCAATCCCGCCAGCATTCGCAACAGCGTTGATTTGCCACAACCTGATGGGCCTATTAGGACCAGGAACTCTCCCTGGTTAATAGTTAAGTCAATTCCGTGTAATACCGGAACACTGTCATAGCGCTTAACTAGCTTATCAAGTTGCAAAACCGACATATAAAACCTTTCGTTTATTATTAAAATGAAAGAAAAAGATAACATAAATTTAGCAATTGTCAATATTTTCTCTTGTATACTTGCGAAAAAGAAAGTTATGTGCTTATATTGGCCTCAGAAACATCCGTAACCCCACTAAAAAAACAAAACGAAAGCTTATAGGTGTAAACATGAAACATATCTCTACAACATTAAAATCTTTGGCAGTAGGTGTCTCGCTGGCAGTAATGGGCGCTTCATTATCTCTCTCGGCACAAGCAGCCGAGGAAGTACGCTTTACCGTTGCCTACTACAGCGCTAAAACCGGTCCTTATTATGAAGCTCTAGCTGAGAAATTTGAAAAGAAAAACCCGGGTATTGATATTAAGATTGAAGTGGTTAACTGGGATGTATTAAATCAGAAATTGACCACTGATATCAGCTCAGACGTGAATGCCGATCTGGCCATCATCGCCACCAACTGGCTGGTAGATTACGTGCAGGAAGACATAGCAGAACCCTTAGACGGATTAATCAGTAAAGATCTGAAAGAGCGTTTCGTGCCCGCCTTTTTAAGTCCTGGTACCTTGGGTGGAAAAGTATACGGCTTGCCAGTCGCGGCCTCTGCCAGAGCGATGTACTACAATAAAGACCTGCTCAAGCAAGCGGGTGCCAGCGTCCCGGCAACTTGGGATGAACTGGTAGACACCGCGGCAAAAGTTTCTAAGCTCGACAAAATTTATGGTTTTGGCCTGCAGGGTAAAGAAGTGGAGACAGATGTCTATTTCTACTACGGCATGTGGAGCGAAGGTGGCAGTTTGTTGAAGGAAGACGGCAGCTCTAACCTTGCCAGCAGCGCGTCAGTGACCAATGCCAAACGCCTGCAGAGCATGATTGAGAAAGGTTACACGCAACCGGGTGTCGCCTCATATAATCGCGAAGACGTGCAAAACCTCTTTAAGCAAGGCCGAGTTGGCATGATGATCACCGCGCCATTCTTAGTTAATCAACTTAAAGATGAAGCGCCCAACTTACAATACGGTATTGCGCCCATTCCAAGTGGCAAGTCCAGTGCCACTTTCGGTGTAACCGATTCAATCGTACTGTTCAAGAACTCTAAGCACAAAGAGGCGGCGGTTAAGTTTCTGGACTTTATGTTCACCACTGAGCAGCGCGCTGCATTCTCATCAGGTGAAGGTTTCTTGCCTGTCTTGAAGAGCGTGTCTAAATTACCAGAGTTTGCCGATAACGACGCGGTTAAAACTTTTGTCAATCTATTGCCACAGGCGAGATTTTCTCCGACTATCGCCGGTTGGTCTGAAGTATCTGATATCACCAAAAATGCTGTTCAAGCTATCTATGGCGGTGCAGATGCACAGGAAACATTAGCTAAAGCAGAAAAACGTATCAACCGTGTACTAGGTAAGTAAAGCCGACTTGGATCAGGTTTACTGAGATAACTGGTTAAACCTGATTCTTTTTCTCTTTATCTGTCTCCAGCTACTGTGCAACCCAAAAATTGAACATTTGCAGAACCCAAAAAACCAACCATTAGGTGTTACTTTTACAGCAGTGTACTAGTTCAGCGATCCTTGAGTTTAGACACAATCGCCGCTAGATATCATTACAAAAAGTATAATCAAGCACCTTTAGCTAGTGCAGAAAGCTGTTTTTACAGCGCTATGCTGTTTGTTTCGATTACGCTTAAAGCAGTATTAACGGTAATAATATGAACAAAAATCTTCCGCTATATTTAATTTTACCCAGTTTGTTACTCGCCTTGTTTGTCATTTCTTACCCTCTGTATGAACTGATCAATTTATCGCTCAGTGACGTTAGCCGCTTCGGTAAAGTCAGAGGTTTTATCGGTCTAGAAAACTTTACTTATATCTTTGAAGATTCTCTCTTCATCGATGCAGCCCTGCGCACGCTTGTCTGGACATTCGCGGTCGTTGGCGGCACCATTTTATTTTCAGTGCCTATTGCGGTTATCCTCAATACTGAGTTCCACGGCAGGGGCATCGCCCGCACCATTATTATGTTGCCCTGGGCCATTTCACTACCGATGACCGCTATTGTATGGCGCTGGAGCTTAAACGGTGAATTCGGCATGATCAATGCCTCACTGGTCAACTTAGGTCTGATCGACACCCCCATTGTCTGGCTGGCTCAATCTGCCACCGCCTTTCCGGTGCAAATTGGCTTGGGAATACTCGTCTCAGTGCCTTTTACAGTCACCATTTTCCTCGGCGGGCTGTCATCAATTCCGCTGGATTTATACGAGGCGGCAAAAATGGACGGCGCCAATGCCTGGCAGCAATTCAAGCGTATTACCTATCCGCTGCTACGCCCTTTTATCAATATGGCGATGGTCTTAAACGTTATATACGTATTCAACTCATTTCCGATTATCTGGGTGCTCACTCAGGGTGGACCGAATAACGAAACCGATATATTAGTCACCTATCTCTACAAGCAGGCCTTCAATTTTGGTCATATTGGCGAGGCGTCGGCGGTTTCCATCGTGATGTTTAGCGTGCTGTTAATTTTCACCATCTTCTATGCTCGCATGGTGATGAAGAATGAAAAATAGAAAGTGAGAAACTAAAATGCCTATCAAGATAACCAAAAAAACCAAGCACAGTCTCTGGTGTTGGCTAGCCCT
>JABSRA010000153.1 GCA_013215445.1 Oceanospirillaceae bacterium | reverse complement strand
TGGTGCCGACACCAAGAGTCGAACTCGGGACCTACTGATTACAAGTCAGTTGCTCTACCAACTGAGCTATGTCGGCACTGCGTCGAAGTGGCGCACATAGTACTCACCACCTCATTTGGTTGCAACCCTTTATTTCATTTATTTTAGCTTTTTTTACATCTTTTATTTTTTTTGTATAACAAGCAGCCAATATCCACTAGAAGCGCCCTCTAAACGGGTGAAATTCAGTGCTTTTGCTCACTGGCCTAAGTAAATTAATCCTCAAGCCATATCGGTTTTTTGCAAAAATGCGAAGCCATCCAGGACTAAATTTTTCTCCCAAATGATTTCCGGAGAATCTAACAACGCCATCAGCGCACCTGCATCTCCACCGGCAACTAACAATTGCCCATCTCGTTCTTGCATTTGCCGTGCCAGTTTTTCTACTAGCGCTAACATCATATACAGACAACCATGACTGACGTTTTCCCCGGTATTAATGCCAGGCACTATACTCAAATCATTATGCATGGCGTCCACTTGTTCAGTATTGTGCAGTAACGCTCGCTGCATCATCAATAGGCCCGGCATGATAAAGCCTCCAGTATGTACCGCCTCTTTAGATACAAACTCAACGTTGATGGCACTGCCACAATCTACCACACACAGCTCTCTGTCTGGATACTTATGCTTTGCACCAATGGCCGCCAACCACCGGTCTGCGCCCATTTTGCTAAAGTCTGTGTAGCTGTTGGTCAACCCGGCGCAGCGAGACTGCACTTTGAAAAAATCTACGCGAACCGCCCACACCGACGCTATCTCCTGGACTAACTTTGCATTATGCCCCGCACTTGCCACTGAGCACACCTGCGCAGTCTCTATAGCATATTGAGCAGCTGCACTAAACAGACCTGTCAATTGATGCGTTGACACCCGATCGGCGACCACAACATCTTGCCCCGCACGGATCCGCCATTTACAAAAACTGTTACCCACATCTACTTCTAATCTATATTTCATATTACCTAGCCCGTGGGCTGTATCTCCCGGACACTGATTTCACCACCGTAATGCGCTTCTATTTTGTCATATCTTTCTAGCAGTAACGCGCCTTGCGCATTCACGCCCCGACACACCCCTGCTATTTCTGTTTGCGCCGTTATTAATTTGACATAACTGTCTTGAAAGGCGTGCACTTGATGCCAACTATCCATAAAAGCGGCGAAGCCCTGTTGCGAAAATAGCTGTAAGTTTTCGATCAATTTCGACAGACAAACCCCGAGTAACTCATTCCTATCGATCGACCTATCGCTAATCGAACTCAGATCTGTCCATGGCTGGTCAATCTCCTGGGTTAGTCCACTGAGCTCACGCATCGCAACATTGAGCCCCACACCAATCACCACTGACACCTCACCCGATGCGTCCCCCTGCATTTCGAGCAAGATACCCGCTAATTTTTTTCGCTTATACAGCAAGTCGTTTGGCCATTTCAGCGCGACCCCCTTGATACCCAATTGCGCCAGTGCCTGCACCATTGAAAGCCCCACCATCAGCGAGAGCCCCTCCAGAGCCGCGGCCCCACCGGCAAAGCGCCACATTAAGGAAAAATACAAATTAGTCGCCAGCGGCCCCACCCAAGTTCGCCCGCGCCTACCTCTTCCGGCGTGCTGAAATTCGCTCACATAAAGCGCCCCATCACGCCATTGATCAATATTGCGCAACGCCATCAAGTTGGTCGAATCGGTAAACGTTTTTAACTCCACATGCTGCAGTACCGCTCTTGTCTTTGGGCTCATCTGATCCAAGAAACGCTCTACTTCTAGCAGATCCAACCCCCTTGGTAACCGATAACCTCTACCGCGCACGCTGTAAACTTCTACACCAAATTCCGGCAATGCTTGCATTTGCTTCCAGATAGCACTGCGACTGAAGTTCAAGGTTTTTCCCAGCGAAGTACCCGAGTGAAACTTGCCATCAGCCAAAATTTTCAGCAGTGCAGAATCAATCATAACGACGTCACATTATGGTCTGTGGTCGATTTTTTTACATATCTGATAAAACTATAGGAGTAGGGGTTGTGCTCATCACTCACATGATCTTCTCGATATTCCCGTTCAAATAAGCGGTAATCTATTTCGGGAAAGAAAGCATCTCCCTCGATCTGCGCATCTACCTGAGTAATATATAGCGCATCAACTAAAGGCAGAGTTTGGCTGTAAATTTGTGCGCCACCAATGATCATCGCCTCGTCCACCCCATCGCGCTGACAAATCGTCTGCGCATATTCAATCGCAGCGGTCAGACTGTGAAAAACCTCGATACCCTCGCGCTTATATTCTGTATTCGAAGTAACCACAATATTCACCCTGCCAGGCAACGGCCTGCCAATCGATTCAAAGGTATTTCTCCCCATGATTATTGGCTTTCCCAGCGTAACTTTTTTAAAGTACTGCAAGTCTTTAGGTAATTTCCAAGGGAGATCATTATTTTTGCCGATCACCCTATTGGTTGATTGAGCGACAATAATAGCCAATTTCATACGACACCTACTTTCTATTTACTATTATAAAGACCCCGAAGCCAGACCGCTCAACGGTACTTTGTTAAGCGGGGGTATTCCCAGCCATATACTTAATGAAGCGAGCCAACAAAAAAAGTACTATATATTACCGAGATACACATCGGCAATAAAAACGAATTAACCACGCAGAATATCAGGAACAGACATGAGCAAACCGACCTTAGCGCAAGCACCTGATCACATCAAACTCGCCGTGGACCTGATTCAAATGTTAGAAGACGCCAACATCGATCCCAGCACGTCGATAGCGGCGCTGGAAATCGTCTTGCAAGATGTACGCCGCAAGGCAGAGAGGGAGAATCTTTAGTCGGTAGTCTTGTAACCAACGACTAACGAGCAATAACCGCCCCACCCCCATCACACCGAAAACGGGTAGGCAATCGGCTGGTGATGTTGGTATCCCGTGACTGCAAAATCGTCGAGTGTCACCCAAGTTTCTAAATCTTGCAAACTTTTAATCTTCGGGTTGATATGCAGCTGTGCAGGCGCGAAAGGCTCACGCGTCAATTGTACATCCCTCATCAGCGCTAACTGGTCTTCGTAAATGTGCGCATTGACTATCTTGTGATAGGCCTTTCCCGCTTTGTGCCCGGTTATTTGCGCCATCAGCGCCAACAGGGTAAATACTTGCACTTGATTAAAATTTTGACCGAGCGGCACATCACATGAACGCTGGGATGAGGTTAAATACAAGGTATCTCCCAACAGTGAAAATGTGTGGGTATGCATACAGGGGCGCAGGCAGCCCAAATCAAATTCACCGGGATTGTAAAAGGATAAAATCTCGCCGCGATCATCAATGCCTTTCGCCAAGTTATCCACTATCTTACGCAACTGATCAACTTCCCCTCCATCTGGCTTTTTCCAAGAGCGACCTTGAACGCCATAAACGCGCCCCATGTCATCTTCACCTTTGCGATGAGGGCTCGCTAGCCAAACCTCATTTTGATTGGCATTCGCGTTCCAGGTATTGCAGCCAATAGCCCGGAATTGAGCGGCATTATCATAGCCGCGCAAGTAACCTAACAACTCGGCAATGGCAGCTTTCCAATAACTCTTGCGGGTGGTCACCAGCGGAAACTGGTTAGCACCAACATGGTATTCTAGATCGGCGTTAATCACCGACAGACAACGCTTCCCGGTTCTTTTGTTCTCGACCCACACGCCCTCGTCAACAATGCGCTGGCATAAAGCTAAATATTGCTGCACATCAAACTCCCACTGGCTGTTTATTCTTATGGTTGGTGTAAGCAAAAACAATTAAGGCAATACCCACTACAATCATCGGTAGAGAGAGCAACTGCCCCTTCGTCAACCAGCCGAAGGCAACAAAACCAATGTGCGCATCCGGCTCTCTGTAAACTTCAACGATTGATCTGAAAACACCATACAAAATAAGGAACAGCCCAGAGACGGCAAACGCCGGGCGGGGCTTGCTTGAATATAGCCATAGAATGCTAAACATGACCACCCCTTCTAGCACCGCTTCATACAATTGTGACGGGTGGCGCCCGAGGGCATCCACTCTTGGAAAAACCACCGCCCAAGAGACATCAGTGACCCGCCCCCACAGTTCTCCACCAATAAAGTTACCGACTCGTCCAGCCCCCAAACCAATGGCGACTAACGGCATCACAAAGTCGCCCATTTGCGCCAGTGATTTGTTAGTTTTACGGCCAAACAGCCACAGTGCCACCAGCACTCCTAACATGCCTCCATGGAAAGACATACCGCCCTCCCAGACTTTGAACAACCAGAGCGGAGAATCGAGAAAG
>JABSRA010000152.1 GCA_013215445.1 Oceanospirillaceae bacterium | reverse complement strand
ACAGTAACGGCGCAGGAGATGCGATGAGTGCCGCCCTTGTCCATAGCTTCCTCGCGGGGAAAAACCTGTTAGAGAGCTGTTATTACGCTCTGGCAGCGGCAAACTGCACCATCGCCGCCACAATCACCATCAACCCTAATTTATCAGCGTCTTGTATAGACAACTTATTGAAGGATAGACCATGAACAACCTCGATCAGCACTTAATCATCAGTGACGAAGTAAGGGCAGCTCTACTCGCCAACCAACCGGTAGTCGCCCTTGAATCAACGATTATCTCCCACGGCATGCCCTACCCTAGAAATGTTGAAACAGCGCTTCAGGTTGAACGCGTGGTGCGTGACAACGGCGCCATCCCCGCCACCATCGCCATTCTCGGTGGTAAACTGGTGGTGGGCTTGTCCCCTGAGCAAATTGAATATTTAGGCAAGGCCGGACAGGCGGTGATTAAAACTAGCCGCAGAGACATCCCGTTTATCGTCGCTGGCAAAAAAGACGGTGCTACTACGGTCGCCTCCACCATGATTTTAGCGCAAATGGCGGGAATAAAAGTATTCGCCACGGGCGGGATTGGCGGTGTGCATCGCGATGCCCAAAATACCATGGACATTTCTGCGGATTTACAAGAGTTGGCCAACACGTCGGTAGCAGTGGTCTGCGCAGGGGTTAAGTCCATACTAGACATTGGTCTTACCCTTGAGTATTTAGAGACCCACGGTGTCCCTGTGATCGGCTATAAGACCCGCCAGATGCCCGCATTCTATACCGTTGAAAGTGGCTTTGAAGTTGATTACCAACTCGATAGCGCCACTGAAATCGCCCAGGTCTTAGCGGCTAAATGGCAGTTGGGACTCAGCGGTGGAGCAGTTATCGCCAACCCTATTCCCAAAGATTATTCTATGGATGCCAGTGAAATATCTGCCACCATTGATCGGGCACTTAGCGACATGCAAGCACAGGGCATAAGCGGCAAAGACAGCACCCCTTTCCTCTTGGCACGTATTGCAACCGTCACTCAGGGCAAGAGCTTAGATGCTAACATACAGCTGGTTTACAATAATGCGGCGCTGGGTGCGCAAATCGCACAGCAACTATGTCAGCTATAAACGACCAATTCGCATGGTGCATGGTGCATGGTGCATGGTGACAAATAGCCACTAAACACAGCCCCAGCGCAACCAAAAAAGCCAGTACTCTGGGTACTGGCTTTTAGTTTTCTAACTTTCTAGCTTTCTAGCTTCCTAACCTTCAAACACCCCAGATGCCTGCAAATCTGCATGGTAAGAAGAGCGCACTAATGGCCCACTCGCCACATGTAAAAAACCAAGCTGTTTCGCCATGCGGGCAAACTCATCAAACTCAGCGGGAGTCACATAACGATCGACCGGCAGATGATCGCGACTCGGCTGCATATACTGCCCCAAGGTGACCATGTCCACATTGTGTGCGCGCAAGTCTCTAAGCACTTGAATAATTTCTTCATTGGTCTCACCGACGCCGACGATAATGCCCGACTTAGTGCGAATCTGCGGCATGACTTCTTTATAGCGGCGCAACAACTCAAGCGAGCCTGTATAGCTGGAACCCGGATTGACCTTTTTAAACAGCCGCTCTACCGTTTCCATGTTGTGATTAAAAACATCGGGTGGGTTGGCCGCTAAAATTTCGATGGCTCGCTCAGCGCGTCCGCGAAAATCCGGTACCAGTGTCTCTATCTGCAGCGTACTAGAGCGCTTGCGAGTTTCAATAATACAATTGGCAATATGCTGAGCACCACCGTCGCGCAGGTCATCACGATCCACCGAGGTAATAACCACGTATTTCAAGCCCATTTCAGTGATCGCTTCAGCGAGTTCCCTGGGCTCATTTTCGTTTAGAGCATTGGGCCGACCGTGGGCCACATCGCAAAATGGACAGCGCCTGGTACAGATATCACCCATCACCATGAAAGTCGCAGTGCCCTTACTGAAACACTCGCCAATATTGGGACAACTGGCCTCTTCACAGACAGAGGATAGGTTGTGCTCACGCAGCTTAGCTTTGATCCGCTTTACCTCCGCGTTATTACCCATGCGCACTCGTAACCATGCTGGCTTTTTCAACATGTCCGCTTTTTCAGTGGGTAATATACGAATAGGGATACGCGCCATCTTATCGGCACCACGTAATTTTACCCCTTGATCCAAACGCTTACCTTTAGGCCTTACGCGCGCGGGAGTAACATCTTCTATCTCTATCATAAGCTCACTCTATTCAAACTCTGTCGCTGTAGTCACGGTAGTATAACCAATTTTTTTAACAAAAAAATCGACCATTAAACCAGTTACTCGTTGTTTATCCAAATCATGCACATAATCAGCTAAATTACTCATCTGCATGCCCGCATAACCGCAGGGGTTAATGCGCAAAAAAGGCGCTGTATCCAAATTTAAATTTAATGCCAAACCATGAAAGCTACAACCGCGTCGGACTCTTAATCCCAGCGAGGCAATTTTTGTGTCACCGACATACACCCCAGGTGCATCACTTTTAGCATAGGCTGGCACTGAAAAATCAGCCAGCACACTGATGATCGATTGCTCCATCAATGTCACTATTTCTCTCACCCCTATTTTTCGACGGCGTAAGTTTATCATTAAATACACGATTAACTGGCCCGGACCATGGTAGGTAACCTGCCCCCCTCTGTCGACTTGCACGACGGGTATATCACCCGTATTAAGTAAGTGCTCCGCCTTACCGGCTTGACCCTGGGTAAAAACAGGCTGATGTTCTAGCAGCCAAATTTCATCGACAGTGTCAGTATCGCGATGATCTGTTAGCTGCTGCATTTTTCGCCAAGTTGGCTCGTAGGGCTGCAGCCCAAGATGTCGAATAATGACCCCGCTATCAACTCCCATCAGATAACGGTGACAACTCTTCCGGTGGCTTTTAGTGCCTTGTACATATCCATTAATTGCCGCTCACTTTGAGCCGTCATAAAAAACCGTATAGAGCGAAATTTACCGCTCTTGGAATCATGGTGAGTGACGTTATCCAAGTCTATGTGCGCATCATACTGCTGCATAAAGTCCAGTACAAACTGCCTGAAATCATTTTCATTGCGGCCAATCACTTTAATCGGATAATCGGCGCAGGGAAACTCAATTTTAGGTGCCTCAAGGACAGCGGAACTGCTGCCTAATGGCGGGAGAGATGGGTGTTTATGGTTTTTTTTCTTCATGTTAAGTCTTTAGCTAAAGTTACTAATATTAATCGACACATTATACACGCAATTGCCACAAACCCCAGACTTTCAGCCAGAGCCTAGCTTTGATCAAGACAGCGGACGCTTAAGCGCTTTTATTGGTTATTGTTATTGGGCCAGCGCAGCCTGTTTGACTGAGGCTTTATCGGGCTAGTGCGCCTGATTTTCAGCCAGCAATTGATAGAGTCGTCGCCACATCTGGCCGGGGTGCGCGCCCCCAATAGACTGCTCATCCACCTGATTAACCGGTAACAACCCCCGAGTAGAGCTACTTATCCACACCTCATCGGCCGCCAGCAGGCGTGCATAACTAATCTCGTCAATATTCAAGGTTATGCCCTGCTCAACCGCTAGACGTTTGATTAACTCACTGGTGGTGCCATTTAACACGGCGGTAGAAGCACGCGGAGCAATGATCTGGCCAGCTTCCACAATAAACAAACTGGAGCTAGCCCCTTCCAATACTATACCTTGGCGCTGCAATAACGCCTCTTGAGCACCGCGTAGCCGCGCCTGCTCAATCGCTAATATATTTGCCAGTAAGCTAGTTGATTTAATATCACAGCGTCTCCAGCGCAAGTCTTCGCAGACGATGACTTTCACCGGTAGGACTCGATCAATATCCAAGGCGTAGTTGTTGCGAATTATTTGACTGCAGGCAAAGACTGTCGGCTGTAATAGAGGATCTATCGAATGACTGCGATGAGCAGCGGCTCCTCTACTGACTTGAATATAGACAGATCGATTCCCCGCCCCATTTTTGAGGATTAATTGCTCAGCTATTTCAGTAAAACAACAATTCACCTTAATATTCAGCGCCGCCAAGCTCCTATTTAACCGAGAGAGGTGCTCTTCTAGCTGAAAGGCGACCCCCGAGTAATAAGGTATGACTTCATAAACACTGTCGGCAAACAAAAAACCACGATCAAAGACAGAAATTTTTGCCTCTGTTGCCGCCATATATTGACCATTTAAATATACCGTATCCATAATATTCGACTACAGAGCTCAAAGTAAAATAAGAATCGATGACTAAGGAAGCAGCGAACAAGTCCCAAGCGCCCCTGGCGTACAGGATTGTTTGTGATTGAGGCAATGGTTACAGGCG
>JABSRA010000151.1 GCA_013215445.1 Oceanospirillaceae bacterium | reverse complement strand
GGGTCGATTTAGCTATTGATGATTTTGGGACTGGTTATTCGTCATTGAGCTATTTGAAAAAATTCCCGATTAATATTTTAAAAATAGACCGTTCTTTTATTCAAGATTTAGATCAAGAAAACAGTAATGCCGAACTGGTAAAGGGCATATTATCAATGGCAAAATCTTTACGCCTGACAGTCGTGGCAGAGGGGGTGGAAGAGCAGACTCAGATTGATTTCTTAGGGAGGCACAAAGGTACTTATATCCATGGTTTTTTCTATAGTAAACCGCTTACCAGTGAACAGCTGGTCACTTTTGTTAAGAACACAGATGCCTTAGATAAAAATTTGAAAACTAGCAGCTTCACTGGGAGTTAGCGGTTTCTTATCATCGATTTACAGCTCAAGAAAGCTCTTGATCCCGGTAAATATCAACTGAGCAGCCATTGCAGCTAAAATCAAACCGGTGATTTTACTCAATATATTCAGGCCAGTGCGGCCTAAAACTCTTTCGATGCGCACGGACAAATGTAGCAACACTAATAGAGCGAGTAGCGCCGATAACATGCCAATCACACCATAGGCGAATTGCTCACCTTTTAGCTCGGCACCTATCACCAAGATAGCACCAATGGTGGCAGGTCCTATGATGGTGGGGATAGCCAGCGGAACAACGGCAACATCATCCTTAGATTCTGTACCTGTAGCATGATTTCTCACCCCATCACTCACCAGACTGACCGCAGACAAAAACAGCAATGCGCCCGCCCCGATACGAAAAGAATCTAAGGTAATCCCTAAAATAGCAAACAGCGACTCACCAAAAAACATTAATACCAGGCCAATCAAAATAGCGGAAAACACCGCTCTATTGGCAATTTTTGCCCTGCCCTTTACCGTTTCATCCTTGGTGAGGGATAAAAACATTGAAACGACAAAAAAAGGTGCAAACAGAAAGAAAAATTTAATCGCGGTTGAAAATATTAAGGCCATCATGGATCCGTGAAATTGCGAGTATTAAATAACAGAAAATTCAATGTAAAGGCCATTGTAACCATGGCCTTTAGGTTTTGATTAAAATGTAGTTTCTGCAAGAAGAGTCACTGATTGCTCCTGTTTAGCTTGTTCAGCTTGAATCAATTTGGGGTTATCAGAATTTAATAATTTTTTGGCTTTTGCGGTTGGAAACTCCACATCGATATCCACTACCCTACCATCGCGGCACACATTGATGATGGTATCCATGCATGAAGACAGTAGTGAATATTTCTCATCCGGGGCTGCAATGATAGTTTGCAATCCTAAATCTGTCATAAAGCCAAGAGAGGTCATGGTATTTTCAGAGTCCAACTTGTTAAATGCCTCATCAAATACTGACAAACTCATACCCCCTACCGCACGACCTTCAGGCCCTTCTTTGAGGCGATATGAGGCCGCTAGTGCAGCTGCCATGGCAACATAAAATGGCACTTGATGCTCGCCACCAGAACCGGTTTTTATCCGCTGGGTCAAGGTGGTTTTACGGTTGCCCTGCAAATCTTTGATGACTAATTCAAAATTATAAAAGTTGCGGTAATCTTGCAGTAAACTGCTCTCACCTTCACTTCTCAATACTTCGTGTATTTTTTCCAGCGCATTTTGATAGGGTTTCTCAGGATCATAGCTAATATCAAACAGCGAACCGACATTGGCTTGATCTATACGCGTGTATGCCTCTACTAATTCTAAAATATCTTTGAGCTCTGGATTGGGTGTCATTTCAAAACTGTACAATTCTTTATGAAAAGGACGATTTTTAAGGTGTTGGTTAAGCTCGCGAATCAAATCTTTTATCTGATTTATTTGATCATTTAAATGTGCCACGAAGTCTGATCTAAAGGCAGATTCCGCCTCTTTACGGGCATTTTCAGCTTTCTCTTTGTACTGGGAGAGTTCAGTGTCAATTAATGACTGCAATGTCTCACTGACATAGGACTCTAACTCTTGATGAGAAGAATCAGGACTGATTTTATCCAGACCTTGATGAGATAAACCACCGCCATGATACTGTGCTTTATATTGCGCCACTGCATCGCGTACTGAATACTTCTTTTTTTCATGAAGCTTAAGCTCTGACTGGGCTTTCTTGGCTGCTTCAAAAATTATTCTATCTAACTCTCCGGCGCAACTCTCATCGAGATAGTCCCGTTTTTCCTGGGCTGCCTGCGCATCAAAATCCATTTGTTGCTCGCAGTTAGTCCGCGCCGTCAAATGTTCTTGTAGTTCATCTTCTAACACTTCTATCGCCGCATTATCTTTAATCATGGCGGTACGGATTTTTTGCAGCTTATCCATGATCTTTTGATGATCGAGTTCTGCGGTTTTTTGATCCTTAGCCAGTTGCGCAATTTCGCTTTGAATACCGGTATCGTCATGATTGCGCAAATCTTCGATCGCCTGTCGATGGCCCGCGATTTCAATGGCTAACTGAGTGCGCTGATTGACTAATTCGAAGGTGGTTTCTGAGCTACCCACCAAGCTGGTGGTTAAGTTAATTAAACTATCACGCAGTTTTTCAAGATTTTGATGCCGCTTGCCTAAATTTGAAAATTCTGCAACCATTACATCCACTTGCTTGCCTTGTACCTCTAACTGAGCACCGCGACGCCGCACTCCCATAATCGGCGTTTGTTCATGGATGGCGGTGGTTGAGCCCTCCGTTTGTAGCATGCAGTCATACGTTAAAGCTCGCTCCTGCTTAAGTAGCTCCACCTCAGTTTCCACTGCAATAACACCGCCTAATGCACGGTTCATATAGGCTTGGGCATGATCGTTATCCGCATCGATAAAATGTGCCAATGAATTTGGCTTTATCCGGTTTAGCCAATCATTAGAGCGAGTGGTATTTATAATTCGACAACCTTTTAAATGTCGACCTTTGCGGCGATAGAGGGTAATCGCCTCTTTCACGTGCGAGGGTTCTACAATAAGCGCCTCACGACGTGCACCCAAAAATGACTCAATAGCGATGCGCCATTTATCATCGTTGATATCGACCATTTCACAAACGGGGGTCGACTCTATGCCATAATCAGATAATAGCGCCATCAGCTCCCGGGTATTATGTCTAACTGGCGCCTTGCCCAATTTAAGCTGTTCAACTTGGCCTTTTTGGTTCTGTATTTTACTGCGCAATTCATTCAAGCGAATCACGGATTCTTCAAATTTTCGACCGATATCACGGCGCACAGTATCAATTTGCCCCCTGAGTTCAGTCAAGGTGGTATCAACTTCAACGGGCTCTGCCGGCCAGTTACTGGCTAGCATATCTTCACCGCTGCGCCATAATGTGACACATTTATTGACCAGCGGCACAAACTTTTCAGGTAATAAATCTGCGTGATCGGCAAAGCCTACGGTGGTTCGAAGTAGGCTATAGCTATTTTGAATTTGGTCTTTAACCACCCCCTCCTCGTGCAACTGCCCCGCAATCGTAGACTCAAGGGCCTTAATTTGATGGGCAGAGTTAGTATTATTTAAGCTCGCCCGCGCGTTGGCTAACCCTTGCATAAGGCTATTTAGTTGTGCAGAGTGAGTTTCTAAATCCGCTTGCAACTGTGCTTCTAAGTCTTGATTTTCATCGAGTCGCTCTGCCGAGCCCTCTTTTTTAAGGTCCGCATTTTCAAAGCGAGTTTCATGTACCACCCACTCATATTCCGCCGCATTTTTAACGTTGCGCTGTATGCCAGCACACAAATCTTTGACCTTGCTCAAGCCCTCGACACGACTCGCCACCTCCGCGGTTTTTTCCTCCATCGCCCGATATTCTTCTAGAGACTTGCGAAAAGCGCCGACGTGGACGATTTTCTCCTCGAGTACAAATTCGCGGATGAAGCGAGTGGGGCTATCGATGGGGGTAAATCGCAGCGCATTTTTAAAATTCTTAATAAACTTATCAGCGTCATTGGGCCTGGCGATATCATGGGATAGATGACTCACCAAATCTTTAATAAAGCGGCTGGCGCGTTTCTCTAACACCATATCAGGGCACTGTTTAAGCAGCGCTAGTTTGACTATATCCCAATCTTTGGGCAGACGCCCCTCACCTTCGCGCACACTAAAATCATCTAATTGCACGGAAAAATTAGGTAAGATAAAACGCCCGAGAATTTCCTCATCGGGTGAAGCGGTATTGGCACTGATCGCAAGACCTACACAAGTTTCAGTGGCCGTCTCTGTATCAAAAAAACTCAGCGCTAAATAAGAGAGCGAATCTTCTCGAGCATTGGCTTTTTTCCCACCACTATCCATAAAGCCTAGGCAATAAGTACGTAGAGATCGCTCACTTTTTTTCCCCGCGGAGGCATTAAAACTCATATGGCGTTTATTACCGCCGAGCAGTACTGCCTGAATAGCATCTAAAATAGAAGATTTACCGGATCCGTTAGGGCCTACAATCGCCACATTGCC
>JABSRA010000150.1 GCA_013215445.1 Oceanospirillaceae bacterium | reverse complement strand
TGTTTCATCTGCATTTACTTTGTCAGAACGCTTGTAAAGGACTAGCCATTCACTTCGCATTCTTCCGCGGATTTAACCGCTTAGTTATCCACAGGGAATATTTGGGGACTTATTCGCTACTTCCTTAGTCTTACTGCTGCAACAGTGCCGACACTTACCGACTATTTCTAGATGTTCACGCTCGATCACAAAGCCCATTTCTGCACTCAAGTCACCGATAGCACTGGCTAACACCGGCGACTCTACCTCAACCGCCAGCTGACATTGATCGCAGATCAAAAAACAACTGCTACCTTGGTGTCCTGGATGACTGCAGCCAATAAACGCATTGAGTGAGGAGATACGATGCACTAGCCCCTGTTCCTGTAAAAACTCCAGCGCCCGGTAAACCGTGGGCGGTGCCGAGTTAAAGCCCGCCTGCTTGATCGCCGGTAATAACTCGTAGGCACCTAAGGGTTTGTGGCTCTGCCAAATTAGTTCCAATACTAAGCGGCGAATTTTGGTAAAGCGTTGATTGTGATCAGCACAGATCTGCTCGGCGTTGGCCAGTGCACTTTTAATACAACTGCCGTGATCGTGTTTTGATTGAAAAGTAAAAGCCAAAAAATCCTCGCTTAGCTTGCCGCTGAAAATTAGAAATGTAATAATTGTTATATTATAACTTTATATCGATGGCAGTACTAATGAATTTCAGCACTAAATTACCCAAACTACTCTCTATTTTTGCCCTCTGTAACCTAATTGGCCTAAACACTCAGCTCAACGCAGCGCAATACGCCGAGCCCGGTTTTATCTTAACCAGTATCAAACCCCTGCAATTGATTGTTCAAGATATTACCCAGGGTGTGATCGAGAGCGTGGCACTATTGCCACCAGGCGCATCCCCGCACGCCTATGCACTGCGCCCCTCCGATGTAAAAAAGATCAAGCGGGCAAAAAGTATTTACTGGGTTGGCCCACAATTGGAGTCTTTTTTAGAAAAATCTTTTTCTAAATATCCGGCCAAAACTCATGCTCTCGCAGCGCTTGGTAATGCTATCACTCCTGCCACCGCCATTATTAAGCAAGAGCCAGCCCATGATGAGCACGAAGAACATGAAGGGCACGAAGAGCATGATGAAGAGAAAAAATCAGCGGCAGATGAAGATCAACAACACGACCACCCCAGTAAAATCCACGTGCATCAGTATCGGGGTGTTGATCCGCATATTTGGTTGAGCCCGGAGGTCGCGCTGTTGATTGCCCAGCAGATAAAAGAGCAAACGAGTCTGCTATACCCACAACACAGTGCCCAGCTAGAGGAAAATTACCAACGCTTTAAGCAGTCATTAGCAGCCCTTGATCTGCAGTTGAAATCGAATTTTAGCGCGTTACGAGCACTGGGATTTCTAGTCTTTCACGATGCTTATTCACGTTTTATAGAACACTATCAACTCAATCAAATTGGCGCACTCACTATCAACCCTGCCCGGCGCCCCGGGGCTAAACACCTCGCTGAAATCCGCCTACAGATTCAGAGCAGCCAGCCGTTGTGTATCTTTAGTGAACCACAGTTTTCTACCGTGGCCATTGCAACCATCACCCGTAACACCTCTTTGAGAACGGCCGAATTGGATCCACTGGCGACCTTGATCCAAGGCAGTGATGCCAGCTACCTAGATTTTTTAGAGGATTTCGCCCAGCGTATTATCCGCTGTCTGGGCAACGCTTAAACAGCTAAGCCAACGCTAAATGATTATCCCATTGTAGTTGCGGATTATTTAACACTAGCTGCTTTTGCTTTGACAGCGGGTTGTAGCGATATACCCGCCCTCGGCCACTGCTGATCAAAAATTCGCCGCTATGTTGTGCAGTGGTAATACCGCAGCCATCGCGTACTTTTACCTGGCCTAGATACTGTTGCGTCCCCAGCTGCCAAAACAATATTTTATCACCCCTAGGGGCGGATACTGCCAGTATTTGACCGCTAGTATCAAAACAGGCACTGCCACAATAGTGCTGTAAGCTGAAGTATTGCGCATCGGGAATCTGTAGAAAAGAGAGCGCTACACCACGCTGGTGTAGTGCCACCAGTGGCACTTGCGCGGTACGCTCTCCCTGATATTGCATGGCAATAAGCACTTGCCCACTACGGTTAACATCGAGATGGCGAATACTCAGTTGAGCTAATTGAGGGGCTAAGCTCACTTGCTCTACAATCGATTGCTTGGATAAATTGATATAGCTTAGATTGGGCTGCATTGAAGTCAGATTTAGCTTCTCTCGCCCCCGCGTGTGAATACCACCATTGGCGACAATCAAAATATCGTCATCGATCATTAGTTTGAGTTGATGCGGGCCAATTCCACCACTGGAAAACTGGCTGATAATACGCCCTTGCGCATATAAATCACGTACCACGATCAGCCCCTGACTAGTCGCCGTGCTATTTTCAGTGGTATATAAAAGACGCCCATCTGCCGATACTTGCAGGTGTCCACTAAAGTGCTGCTCACGGCGAGTGGCAAGCTTGCTGACTAGGCTGTTGGTGTGCATATCTATCACCAGTAGATATTGACCCGGCCTTCTGGCAACCACCAACAACCAGGGTTTTATCGGGTGCTTAATTACTTGATGGGCTCTGCTGGGTAACGCGTAGCGCATGCGCTGCACGCCGTTTCTGTCAAAGGCAATTAACCAGTGCTGCCCCTGTGCATCTACCGAGGCTGATGCATACCAAGGGGATGAGTGATCATCACTCGCCCTACCAATACCTGGCAGCGCTGTACAGAGCAAAACTCCGCCCAGATAAGCACTAAAATCTCTACGTCGCATCCAACCTCCAATTCACCTTCTGGAAGATGTTAATCACCATCTCTGCGATTAAAACCCAAACTAATCTGCAGTGGTTTCATACTCGCTAGTAAAAGGTTACTGAGCTGCTTCAATTGCACTTGTATTTGCAATAACTGCTCAAACTCTGCTGGCTGATACTGCATGTTTTTTGGCTCTGTAACAGTTGCAATCGCGGCCATCACGGCTAAAAACTCCCGCTCTATCTGTTTCGCGGTTGCCGACTCGCCGGATTCAACTAATAACGCATACAAACTGTCCGTAGAGATCCCTGAGTAAAGGTGGTGTAGGGTCTCTAGGTTGGCGCGAAGATTGGCAATCGATTGACCGCTGCGCCAGGACTCACTCTTGCGCCAGCGCATTTTACTCAAGCTGATACCCAGCGGTCTGGCAATCTTTCCATCGCTAATCGCCTCTATAGGCTCTATTAGCGCTTTCAAAATATCCGTCGCGGCCTCTTGCGCCGAGATATACAAACTATCTTCTGTGTAGTTTTGGTAGTGAGAGAGCTCTTGCTGCCATTCATTGACAATCGCCTGGGTGTTTTGCCCGACATGATGGCTGATCGCCTGCAGTAATGGACAGTAACTGGGATTACTCGCCAGCTGTGAGGTTAGCTGTTGATCGAACAACATCCGCTCTATGGCCGGGTAACCCTTGACTGCCACAGATGCTCGGGCGAAAAACTCTTGGTTATAGTCTTGTTCGGTATCCCCAGCCAGGGCCTGCTTCAATAAAGTATTGAGCTGTCTACCCCCCAAGTTTTTCTTATCGGGCCAATATTGCAGACTAAAATTGCGCATCAATAACGTCACAGGGCCAAACTGAATGTGCTGAATACCTTGCCAGGCTTGTAACGCCTGTTTAAATTGCTGTTGTGCTTCGGCTAAGTTAGCCGCAGATTGATCGCTACAAAATGTATCTATATGACTGCTCAACGTGGCTGATTGCACTGCTAACTGCCGATATCTAGGGACTATGTGCTCGGTAATGGCCGCAGTGGTAAATGCCTGCCAACGCGCCTCATTCAGCGTCAGCGCCGATAAATTGGTACTTAGGGCCAAACCCGCCAGCATCAAAGCAGAGATAATTGCTGTAAAACTTTTCATTATAGTGACTCCAAAAATGTAAGCAGCTGAGCGCGCTGCGCCTCACTCATATTAACCACCCGGTCCCTACTGCGCTGCGCTTCACCACCGTGCCAAAGGATAGCTTCAAGCAGTGAGCGGGCTCGACCGTCGTGTAAAAATTCAGTTTTAGCAGATACCTGTTTAGTCACGCCAATGCCCCACAGCGGTGCTGTTCGCCACTCTAAACCAGTGGCTTTAAACTCCGGTCGATGATCGGCTAAACCCTCACCCATATCGTGCAACAACATATCGGTATAGGGCCAGATCAGCTGATTAGCTTGCTCTTTAGCAGCCGAGGCACCGGTGACGAATGCGGGGCGATGACAGCCAGCACAGCCACTTGTATAAAACAATTCCTTACCCGCCAATACTTTAGCATCAGCAACTTGGTGGCGCTTAGGTACTGCGATATTGCGCACGAACAAGAGCAGCGCCGCCGACAGCTGCGGTGCCACCTCAACGTCAGCTAAATGCGCAGAGCGACCATCGGGCGCCGCTAGACAAGCGAGTTGCCGCTCGGTACAGTCCCCTGCATAGCGGTCTTTAAACAATTCT
>JABSRA010000149.1 GCA_013215445.1 Oceanospirillaceae bacterium | reverse complement strand
GCCGATGGTAGTGTGGGGTCTCCCCATGTGAGAGTAGGTCATCGCCAAGCTTTAATACCGATAAACCCCAAGCACTCTGTGCTTGGGGTTTTTTCGTTATTAAAGCTAAAAGGCGATGACCGTACTCTCACATGGGGAAGATAGACCAGTGCGACTTGTCGCATCCTTCTATGAGAGAGTAGGGGAGTTTTTTAATGCAGTAGAAGCGCAGCTTCGTATTAAAAAATCCGTAGCTGCGCTTGCGCATTCTGATAAGGTCTACCACGCCAAGCTTTAGCTTCGAAGTACCACGCATCTACTTTATGCAGCTCTCTAATATCACTTGGGTTTTTTTTGCATTAAAAGCTAAAAGGCGATGACCGTACTCTCACATAGATGTGTACCCAAAAAGAGGGGCATGCTAATAGTAGGGGGCATTTTCGAATCCCTTAAAGCGCAGCTTTAATCGAAAATCCCGTAGCTGCGCTTGCGCATTCTGATAAGGTTTACCACGCCAAGCTTTAGCTACGCAGTACCATGCATCTACTTAACGCAGTTCTTTAAAAGCACTTGGGGGTTTTTCGTTATTAGAGTTTAAGGTGGTGAACTACTAATAGTAGGAGAAAGCAGGCACGCTTTAAAAGCGCAGCTTTTGTGACTGGTTTCTAGTAGCGCTTGCGCATACATGCATCTTGTAATGCTGTAGAAGCACAGCTTCGTATTACCTCTTTATTCACTGAAGGCTCCTCTTTATTCGCGGAAGGCTCTTCGAGTACCCTTGCGCCATCCCTACTTATTGTATTCACCCCTCTTCGAAGCTTCGAGCATTTTTGTTATTTTTCCTTGCATGCGAAGATAATGCAGGCCCGCATTAAATCGCTCCAATAACATAATACTTTTCTGTTTATTCTTCTTGTTGAAAAGCAGTCGATAAAACGAAACCCTTAATGAATCTGGATGGGCTACAATGTTATCCCTTGCTGATATGGGTAAAGTATTGTTAATAGCGTCAATGCCGGCATCATAATTTAGCGCCAGCATGTCGATACGATTAAGATTTAATTTTTTAATATTTTGTTCATTGGTAGCGACATATTCGACCTGGAGATATCCTGCTTCATAAGCTTTTTGAAGTTTCACCGGTATTATTTCGCCGATTAACAGCCCTATTTTCAACCCTTTGAGCTCTTCTGGATTTTTCCAATTAAAGGTTGTTCCCCGGCGAACCCAAAGAACGAATGTGCCCGAGTACAATGGGTCACTGGCATAGTGTGTGTCTATCCAGTTTTCATAGCCGCCCCAAGCTGAAACGGCATCAAATCTACCTTCAGTGGATGTTTTTAAAATTCTTTTCCAAGGTTGAAAAATAAACTCCACTTCTAGTCCGACCGCTTTAAAAGCTTCCTGCACAATATGGTTGCCAACCCCAAAATGTTGCAGAGTAAGTGAATGATAGGGTTTCCACTCGCCAGTACCGATAACAATGCTATCGACCTTGACGGTATCTTGACTGGCTTCAGTATGCTCAGGTTTGATGATTTGTAACAAAATGCATGTAAAAAACACCCCTAAAAAAATAGGATTTTTCATAAATTATCTCAATATATCAGGGAAATGCTCTCTGTTAACCATTAGCTTCTTTCAATTCATTGCATGAAAGGCGCTGATCTTGGAGCATCAAGTCGCGAATCAAACCTTAATCAACAGTAGGTAGCGATGCAAATAAAACAGCTCAAAAACACCATGTTTTGTCTAAATCCGACCTGCAACAAATATCAAATTACCGGGTTGGGAAATATTCTGAACTAAATGGGGCACTGTGCTGATTATGCCGTCAATGTCACAGTGACTATTACGTTGCTACTATGACTCCATCTAGCCATCAGATGATTTTTAGGTAGTGGCCACAGGTAGGTGTTAAATCTTTCTCTAGCTTATTGATGGCTGGCACTGTTAGAACTAGCAGCAATGCATATCGATGCGCTATGCATGCTACTTGAGCCTGAAGTTGACAGTCGTTTAGCGACTGCTGTTTGTCTGGATAAGAGGCCAGTAACTGAGTTGGCTGATCTGTGCGTGCAGTTCAACTCAGCGAAACGCCAGCGTTGCTTTTCCCCGGGCGGCGATTGGCTACTGGCGTTTTTTATGTTCAGCCATTAAAGAAGCACTCTAGTTTCTCAAAGACTTTATGACTAGCTGCGTGCTGGGTTATATCAAGCACATCTATCAGTTTATTGGTTTGTAGTATCACTTGCTCCAGGCGTTCATCCTCATCCACAAGTAACCAGATTTTACTGAATTTTTTGTCAGTCATCGGCATACATAAAATGCCTTCCATATTGTAGGCCCGGCGAGCAAACAGGCCGCACAGGTGCGACATTGTACCGGGATGGTTTCTTACCTTTAGCTCTAAAACAGCGCGCTTACTCATAATATATATCCTGTGCTTTATTTTGTTTATTTGATTTACCTGTGCTTTATGCACTTAACCCGGATATTGCATGTAATATTCGGGTTATTAAGCTTGCTGTTCAATTAAGTCTTTGTTGGCTGCACCCGGGGGCACCATAGGAAATACCATCTCATTCTCATTGATAGGTACGTTTATCAGTACCACACCCGGGGTGTTTAAGGCTTGCTGTAAGGTGGCATGTGGATTTGCAGCAGTGGCTAGGTCAAAACCACTGGCACCCATAGCTCTTGCCACCGCTGCGTAGTCGACAGCGTTGCGATTATTGATGGCGCTGAGGTTGCCTTTATAAAACAAGGTTTGCTGTTGGCGCACTAACCCGAGGCTGCGGTTGTTAAGCAATACAATTTTCAAATTCAAGTTGTGCTCGACGGCAGTGTCCAGCTCCTGGATGTTGATAAGAATGCTGCCATCACCACTAAACAATAAAGCCATGCGCTCGGGGTCAGCAAGTGCTGCACCTATCGCTGCTGGTAGGCCATAACCCATAGTGCCTAAGCCACCTGAACTACTCCACTGGCGCGGTCGGTTGAAAGGATAGACTTGAGCAGTCCACATCTGGTGTTGGCCAACATCGGTGTGCACATTGCTATGTTCTCCGGTAATCTCTGCTACTTGTTGCAACAGACAATAAGGATTAGCAAGCCGGCCGTGCTTGGGGATGTTGATAGCGTGTTTAGCTTTTAAGTATTGAATCCGCGCATGCCATTTTATGCGGTTACACGAGGGCATCATGGCTAACAGGGCTTTCAGGGCAGCGCCAATATCGGCGTTGACGGCAAAGGTAGGGGTTTTAAGTTTGCCTATTTCGCTCTTGTCGATATCGATGTGAATAACACTGGCTCTAGGGCAGAACTCACTGATTTTTCCGGTGGCTCTGTCATCGAATCTGACGCCGGCACCGATTAACAAATCACACTCTTCTAAGGCAATACTGGTGGCTTTAGTGCCATGCATACCCAGCATACCCATGTGTAACGGATGGCTATGGGGAAATACGCTCAGGCCTAACAGGGTGGAGACCGCGGGGATATCTAATTGCTCAGCCATTTGCACTAGCTGCTCACAAGCATTGGCGTTAATGACTCCGGCACCAACCATCAACATCGGCCGCTGTGCAGCATCGATCATTGTTTGTATTTGTGCTAGTTCGGCGCTAGAGGGCTGAGCCAAGGATGCAGCTGTACCTGGTTCTGGCCAGTGTTCAATGTCGATCAACTGGTTTTGTATATCTTTGGGAATGTCGATGGCCACAGGCCCTGGGCGACCGGACAAGGCGATACTGAAGGCCTCGGGGATCACTTCTAACAGCTCTTCGATACAGTGTACTAAGTAGTTATGTTTAGTGACTGGCAGCATCAGGCCGAACGTGTCAATTTCCTGAAAGGCATCAGTGCCGAGCATGGTGGAGGGAACTTGGCCGGTGATGGCAACCACCGGAATAGAGTCGAGCTTGGCGTCGGCAATCGCGGTAATCAAGTTAGTGGCCCCGGGGCCTGAGCTGGAAAAACAAACCGCGGCTTTGCCGGTGACTCTGGCAATCCCCTGGGCGATAAAACCTGCAGATTGTTCGTGTCTGACTAATACATGTTTTATATCACTATCCAGTAGCGCGTCATACATCGGCAAGTTAGCACCGCCTGGCATGCCTGCTATTTGTGTTATTCCCTGTCTCTCTAACAACTTGATGATTAATTGTGCACCACTGATTCTCATAACTGCCTCTCGCTATAGGTTATTTTTGGCAAAAAAAAACCCCCTTCGGCTTGCGCCGAAGGGGGTTGATTGTCTGCTAAACCCGCTACGACGAAACGTTAACCACGACCAAGACCACGACAGAGACGACGTGTAGTAGTTGAGTGATTAAAGCTTGGATAGCGAATTTCATTGTATGTTTGGGTATCTGTTAGTTTCGATTAGCTTAAAAAATAACAAACAAAGAGCACGGGGTCAACAGCCAAAATGAAATTTATTAAGCTCTATAGGTGTTTTGGTTTGTTGATTAAGCGGTATTCGCCGGCTACTTGAATACTAGTAAATCCACTGTGCAGAAATGGGAACAAGGGGCTAAAAAGCTCAATGCCTCGTCTCTTAAATTACTTAATTTAGTGGCACAAAAAGGCCAGGTGGTATTGGGTGAGAGTTGTTAGTCGTTAGTTATTAGTCGGTAGTCGATGGTCGTTAGTCATTAGTCGACGGTCAAAAAATTACTGAGTCATAAGTGTATGTTTTTCCTCTGTGTAGTGCAGCGCCACTGTGATCTCGGTGGTGGAAAAAGATAGTCTTTAGTCGTTGGTCGTTGGTCGTTAGTCAAAAGATGAAGGGACTAAAAGATTGTTTTACCACAGAGGGCACAGAGAACACGGAGGAGGGGATTGATAAATTTAAATGAAAAGTTGCGAGTTGTTAGTCAAATTATTTTGAAACCGAAACCTCTCTCGCTATTTAACTTGCTATACAAAA
>JABSRA010000014.1 GCA_013215445.1 Oceanospirillaceae bacterium | reverse complement strand
GTATCGTTTGCTGCAATTTTTTATGACCCATCAAGATCGCGCCTATTCACGTACCCAGTTATTAGATATGGTTTGGGGCGGTAACGTCTATGTTGAAGAGCGCACTGTCGATGTGCATATCAGACGTCTGCGCAAGGCACTCGGTGAGCGTCATGAATATCTGGTCCAGACGGTACGCGGAACAGGCTACCGATTTTCTACCCAGACTCAATGAGTCTTACATTAGGCAGCCGAATCACGATCACCTAGCGAGCGAATTCAGCAAAATCTGAGCGCGATTGTACCTCCACTCCAAAATTTTAGCGTTTGCAATAAATAGTATATTGACGACAAGCTAACTAGCGGTGGTGTATTTCAACCATATGATTTAGGCTGCGCCTAAACCTATTTATCTATTTATCTATTTAAGCCCAATCACTTAGGATGCCTCTTTTGCTAAAAGCGTCGAGTAGAGCGATCTCTAAATTTTCAGTGTTGATCATCTGTGCCGCCTTGTTTGGCTGGCTTTTTGGCTATGTATTACACAGCATCACACTGGCGCTCTTTATCTGGTCGGTGCTGCAGCTGCGTGAACTTAGAAAACTCAAATTGTGGTTAGCTGAAGAATTAGTAACAGACCCACCAGATGCCAGTGGCGAATGGGGAGATGTCTTCGACCACTTGTACCGCATTCGAAAACTTCGCCGCACACGCGAGTCCCAGCTACTCGATGAAATAAATCGATTTCAACAATTTTCTTCGGCGCTAAAAGATGCGGTGGTCATCTTAGACAAACAATTTAACATGCAATGGTGGAACCTAGCCGGCGAGCAGCTCTTGGGCCTACAAAAACAATCCGATAAAGATAAACCGCTGTTTAATATCCTGCGTGACCCCAGTTTTATCCGCTATTGTCAGAGGGGGGAATACCAGGAACCACTGCTACAAAAGAGTCCTCACAACTCCGATATTGAACTGCAGTACACCATCACCGAGTTTGGCGAATCAGAAAAATTATTAGTGGCGCGCGACATTAGTGATCTGATCCGGTTAGAGCAAACTAGGCAAGATTTTGTAGCCAATGCATCCCACGAGCTACGCACCCCATTAACGGTGATTCGCGGCTATCTAGAAACCTTTCTCGATCAAGGTAATCTATCAGGGCCTCTGACTAAAGCTATGTTACAGATGCAACAGCAATCCAACCGAATGCAGAGTTTGATCGGTGATCTACTGATGTTGTCCCGCCTAGACTCTACCGAGGTCACCCTCGACGACAATCCGGTTAATGCCTCACAGTTAATTATATCCATACTCGATTCTGTAGAGCAGGCCAGTGAGGGCAAAAACCACCATATCACTGTCGATATAGCAGAAAATATAGGCCTAAGTGGCCGAGAGAAAGAGCTGCACAGCGCTTTCTCTAATTTAGTTTACAATGCGCTGCGCTACACCCAAGCAGGTGGCAATATTCATATTCAATGGCGCTGCGATAAAACCGGGGGCTGTTTTAGCGTCACTGATAACGGGCCGGGCATTAGCTCTATCCATCTAGACAGACTCACCGAGAGATTCTATCGCGTTGATGACGACAGATCTTCAGATACCGGAGGGTCAGGCCTTGGCTTGGCGATCGTTAAAAACGTGGTCAACAGACATCAGGGACAACTGAAGATTACCAGCACTCTGGGAGCCGGCAGTACTTTTAGCTGTCACTTCCCCCTCGATACGTTAGTCGAACTCGACCACCCTGATCGATAATAGCGACAGATCTATCTCCACTAACGTCTATTTTCTCTACCCCACTCGATGCTTTACCATCGCCAATACTCCCCGCTAAATTTTCCGTCAAATACTGTTTATAGCTTGGGGTTGTATTATTATGTACCCCTCCACAGAATGATTAATAAGAGGATATATGGCTGATATTAAAGTATTTGTAGGTTCAGTATTTGGCGGCGCTAGCGAGGTAGCCGAGCAGGTCATTAGTGCATTGCAAACCGATGGACACCAAGCTCAGTTATGCAGTCCACCCACCTTGGCGAAATTTCAACAGGCAGAGGCAATACTGATCATCACCTCAACCACGGGGCAAGGGGATATACCGGAAAATTTAGAAAATTTTTATCTGCAGCTCCAAGCGCAATTTCCCCTGATCAGTGACATTCCTTTCGGTGTCATTGCCATCGGTGATAGTGGTTATTCAGATACCTTTTGCCAAGGGGGCGCCTTGATGTACGCTCTATTGGAAGAGCTACAGGGAAAAGCCATCCAAGCCATGCTGCAAATTGATGCCTGTGAAACTCTAGAGCCTGAAATTATTGCCGTGGCGTGGGCAAAGCAGTGGGCGCAGTTACTCTACTCTAAACCCGGCGTTTAGACCCAAAAAAGCCCGCATCAACCGGCGGGCTTTTTTACCGAGGTACTATTCACTAGCGCCCCTTATGTCGCTGCTTAACGATGCTCTTCAACCCAGTAAATAGTGGCGCCTATGACAGCGACGGGCATCATGATGAAGTTCAGGATGGGGATCATCATCGCCACTTGTACCACACTGCCAAAACCTAAACTGGTCAGACGTTTTTTCTTCAGTAGCACCAGCATTTGTTTAAACGTTACCTTATTATTATCCATCGGATAGTCACAGTACTGAATCGCCATCATCCACGCGCCAAAGACAAACCAAAAAAACGGGGCAAAGAGGTTAATGCCGGGGATAAAACTAAGGATAAGTAGCAGTATCACTCTGGGGATATAATAGGCTAATTTAGCAAACTCTCGCCCAATGGACTGAGGGATGATCGCCAGTAATTCTTTAAAGCTTTCATCGGCGACTTCGTATCCTCCCAGCATTTGCTCTACTCGCTCAGAGAGAATGCCATTAAAAGGTGCGGCGATAATATTGGCCAATATGCTGAAGCTATAATACACCACTAGCATGGCAGTAATAGCGAACAGCGGGTATAAAATAAACTCGAGGAAAGAGAGAAAGTCAGGTAAAAAACTCAACCAACTAGCGATCCAAATTGGCAGCTGATTAAACATAAAATACAGCGCCCCCGAAAACAGTATAATATTAATCACGAGGGGAAATAAGACAAACACTCGCAATTTTTTTTCAGAGAGTAAATGTAATGCTCGCAGTGCATAACCACCACCTTTTACCGGGTTTCCTATCATTGTTTTTTCTCTATGCCGCTATTGTTTGACCGAGCAGAAGTTCATCTGTAATTTATATAAAAATTTGCAGCTACTACCATTGGCGTTTTTATCCCAGCAACTATCTTTAAGCCACTGCTTATCACTTTTAGTAAAAGATTCTTTATAAGTAGGTACCTGTTCGCAAAAGCCCTCACTCGGCGCAGCTGATTGTAAACAAGATCTTAGGTAAGCTCCATGATCAATGGTGCAGCTAGCGGCGAAACATTTATTTAAAAGCTCTAAACTCTGGGTTAGGCACTGTTGTTGATTGGCGCTTTCGCCGAATGCTTTACCTTGCTCTATAAATAAGTTTTGTTGTGCTTTTCGCGCTTGGTTGAAATCAGCCACCCACTGCTCTCTCCCCGCGTAAAAAATCGCCGCAGCAATCATTAATATGGCCAATAAAGCCCAGAGTAACTTTTTAATCATGCCTATTTCAGCGCCTCTTTCTAGGCTGATACAAGCCTATTAAACAGATCAAAAAACCCAGCAGTGCGAGTAACATAGCACTGTTCACTAACAGTGTGTGACGCGCCATAAACGTCGAGCTAGGATGAGTATTGAGTGTGTCGCAACGCTGCTTCTGAAAGTCGTAGGAGCCATCAATAGCACTGCAATCAACCACACTTGATTGCTCGGGCATGTACATGCCCATCAACATCAGGCAGGGAGCAATAAGCAGCAGTAAACCTATTCTAATCATTGATAATTATTTCTAAATGGAGTGTGGGTATGCAAGCATTAGCCTTGATTAATACTTAATCAACGCTAATACCTATGTTGCTCACACCATGATTAGTGGCGAGCTCTCTCAGGGAGGCGATGAATTCTTTGTTGAGGCTTTTACTATTTTCTAAGCGCTCTAGCAATTGTGCTTGGAACTCATCTTCTTGCTCCATTAGCGGGTGGTTACTGATCAGACGCATGATTTCTTCATCTGACATTTGATCATTACCCTCGGAGACTTCAACAAAGCTGGCGACGGTTTCGCGAGAGACCAAACCTATGGTCACAGCTTCCTCATACTCCCCCTGTAGAATGCAGGAGAGAGTTGCATGCAAACAAGTCATGGCATCCAGTGCAGGAGCAGCCCCATACATATCAAAAGTGTCTAAATCGGGCATATTGTCTTCGACTTTGGACTGCTGCAATTCAAAGTTCATTTTAGCGCCGCCCGGTATTAGCGACTGCCAAATACCATCGATCAGGGTAGCCATCTTTTTAGCGTCACCAAATTCAACAATTTGGCTAAACAGCGCAAAATTTGGAAACTGCCGAGCGGATATAGCCACGCAATATGCAATTAGTTGGGGTTTATCTAATGCTTTTAAGGGGGTTTCTAAACAGAAATCATCGTTCATACATTTTTCCAAAATTTAGCGCAGCTAACAGCCGCCTAGTAAGCTATATTGTAAAGTTATTTACTATAATTGCAGCCAAATTAGTGCATTTTCACGACTTTCATCAATTTTAGTCCCCTGAGGGTAGAATCATAACCACCGAAATCAACCACACTGGACTCTCTACCGATATTACCTATAGGTTAAGTATATAATCGTTTAATCTAAACGATTAAGCATATAAGCTTAGTGGATAATAATTATTAAGGTAATACACAAAATTGAGTGCTAATAATTTAATTAAAGCGATTAACCATGCCAGGCATACGCTCCGCAAATCTGAACAAAAAGTTGCAGACTACGTTTTAGAGCACCCTGAAGACGTTATTCACATGCGCATTGTCGACCTTGCAGCTAAGGCGTCAGTCAGCGAGCCCACCGTAGTACGGTTCTGTCGTGCGCTGAATTATGATGGATTTCAAGACTTTAAAATGACGCTGGCGCAAGACTTAGCGAGCACGCTCAATTTTGAACAATTCACGCTCGATAGCGATGACAGTGTCAAAGATTTCCAAAAGAAAATATTTGATTCGATGATCGGCAATTTAATCCATATTCGCGACCATTTAGAATCGGCTAATGTAGAGGCGGCAATTGATGCTCTCGCCAGTGCCAGACGGGTTGAGTTTTATGGCTTTGGCGCCTCAGCGGCGGTTTGCTCTGACGCACAGCATAAATTTCACCGGTTACAGATCTCGGCCGCGGCCCACTCAGATCCCCATATGCAGATCATCTCTGCCGTCACTATGAATGAGCAAGATGTGGTGGTAGCTATTTCACAGACTGGGCGCACTAAAGACATGCTACACACCTGCAAACTAGTGAGAGAAACCGGTGCCACCCTGTTAACGCTATGCCCGGGGAATACCCCCTTGGCAGATCTTGCCAGCATTTCAATCCCCATTGATCTAGAGGAGGACAAGGACCTAAGTACCTTGATGTCATCCCGTGTTTTACATCTAGTAGTGATAGATGTGCTGGCGGTTGGAGTGGCCATGCAACTGGGCCCAAGAGTCGTTGAGCACCTTAAAACGATCAAGCGCAGTCTGCGTAATTTAAGGCAAAACGACAAGCGCAGCTTTAGTCCAAAATAGTCAAATCAACGTTTGCATAAGGCAACAAAACGCAATTTATTGACATTTATTGGCAATTAGACAATTATTGAGCTACGCCAGAGTATAGCTTAGTCGCTGATCGACCCTTCGAACAGCTACCAAGCTATTTTGAGGGGTCTACGATGTTCAATAATAATACTGCAAAATCCACTTTAGCTAACAGTATCATTGATACTATCATCGGCTACGATGAAACTAAAAAAAACGAGACCAAGCAGCTACAATCTCAGCGCATCTTGAAAGCGAGACGCGCGATAGAACAACACCATGAAAAAAGACAACTCTGTGCTAGTGTTGAAGACCTGTGGCTAGCCGAATAAGCTATCCGCCATAGAGAGCTAAGGCTCTCAACTCGGAGCTGCGTCACGCACATTATCATCTAACTGTCACCTGCCTGTCATATCTTACCGCTATCGTCTAATTACTTTTTGTCAGTCAAACGAATAGAGAGAATGCCGATATGCAAACGCACTATAGCCAACATCTCAATATCTTTGAAGTAGATAGTTTTAATGCCATGATCGGCTCAGAGGAAAATAGAGCCCTCACTAAAAAACAACAGCGCAATAAACGCATGTCTGCCGCCAGAAGAGCGATCGAGAAACACCACGAAAACAAACAACTTTCTAATGACGTCAATGAAATTTGGTTAGGCTTGAATTAAGTGATAGCGAGGCATGCCCAGTGCAACAATATTGGCATGAATAACGACGAAAAACAGTGCAAGATACAAGCTAATCAGCTGCAACGGTGAGCAGTTCACACTAACCTTTATCAATTTGGCCTGCTTAAAGCCAGCTAAAAAACCGCAGAGCGCATCTCATGCGCTCTCTTATTTATTCTTGTCACCAACCACGCAATGGGATTAATCAACAGATTCTAGGGTACCTACTCGGATATTGCAGGCAGCGGCTTGAGATAGTGATAAGCGGGTTTTTTGACTGGACTTGGTGCTGGTAGGTGTAACTGATTGAACAACAAATATCTGTAGAGACCAAGAGCATGAGCTATTGGATGCTATATTGAGACGAGTTATTGCCAGTTTTTTATAATCCCTGGCGACGCTATTGGTCAAAACTAGCAGCATCTGAGCAATAGTTAGGTTATTATCTAGCGATAATAATTTGTTATTTCGAGGTATTTATGAGCGATTTTTCACTGTTTGATAAAATCAAACCTATCAATGCAGAGACTCAATTAGGCAGAGACGAGCCGTTAGAAACTGCCACTGAGCACTTTGTTTCAGGTCATCCGCTCAAACCACCCTTTGAGTCTCATCTTGAACAAGCTATTTTTGCCTTTGGTTGTTTTTGGGGTGCCGAGCGAAAAATGTGGCAGCAAGCTGGCGTTTACTCCACCGCTGTCGGCTATATAGCAGGGGAGACTAACAACCCTACTTATAAAGAAGTGTGCAGCGGTTTTAGTGGCCATACCGAGGCGGTTTTAGTGGTCTTTGACCCGCAGCAGATCAGTTATTCGCAATTATTAAAAGTCTTTTGGGAATCTCATGATCCCACTCAGGGGATGCGTCAGGGAGCCGACGTCGGCAGTCAATATCGCTCTGGTGTCTATAGCAACAATGCTACCCAGCAAGCGCTGGCAACATCATCTCTAGAGAGCTATCAGCAATCGTTAATCGCGGCGGGCATTAATGACAGAGTAACCACCGAGGTGGTGAGCGGGGCTAGGTTTTATTACGCAGAAGAACTTCACCAGCAGTATCTGGCCAAAAATCCAGATGGCTATTGCAGTCTTAAAGGCACAGGCGTCAGTTGCGCCCTTTAACCCTAGATTCGAAAGTTAGGCGCGAAACAGCAGTGAAATAAATTGGCTTGCATAGCAGAGCAGAAAGCCCGTTGTTAGATTAATGCATTAGCCCATGGATGGGCGTAATTAGACCAACGCAGCAGTATTTTCCGAGGAACATAAAAAGCTCAGTAGTCAGCAGAGATGAAATATTGTTTCAACTCTGCTGGTTTTATGCATCCATGCATAAGAGCCTGATGCGAATATTTCTAGTTTTCTTGGGGTATCACTAACTTACACAAATTTATCGAATTCAACTGTCGATGCTTATCTTATGCTGACGGATAAGTACCAACCGCCAAGAAGAAGTGATTGCGGCACATTGACTCGTAACTGTCATTGCCGCCAATCACTACTTGCTCTCCCGCGCTGACGGCATTGCCATCACCATCGCGCCTGACTATCATGGTCGCTTTGCGCCCACAGTGGCAAACGGCTTTCAGCTCGGTAAGTTTGTCGGCGATGTTGAGTAATCGCTGACTGCCGGGAAACAACTCACCTTGAAAATCAGAGCGTATGCCGTAGCAGAGTACCGGAATATTTAACCGATCCACCACTTTCGCCAATTGGTCCACTTGCTCGCGCGACAAAAATTGTGCCTCATCGACAAACACACAATGTAGCTTATGACCAATCAAATGCGCATTGATCTGGGCAAAGAGATCAGAGTCGGGTTCAAACACGCTAGCATCACTGCGCAGCCCAATACGCGATGCAATCACCCCTTTTTCTACCCTCTCATCAACCGCTGCGGTGAACAGTAAAACTTGCATACCCTGCTCAGTATAATTGTGTGCCGATTGTAGTAAAGAAGTAGATTTACCGGCGTTCATCGCCGAATAGTAAAAGTATAACTGCGCCATTATTGTCTTGAAGTCCGTACAAAAACACCATAGTAACACGCCTTTAATGGCTAAGTGTAATAGACAGTTACAAAAACCAATCGGCCAGTAATTGCTGGCCAGAATTTTTCACCCTATGCCAAGAATGTGCTGTCGCGAGGTCTTTTATCGGCTGGTTATCAATTAAACGCCGTACTGCTCAACCCGCTTGGTTAGCGATAAGGGGGTAGCTACAGGGGGAAACTAGCACAATAACTCTGGTGTACTAACGATGGGTTAAGGTTAATCGATTCCAGCCACAGATTTAGGCTACTAGGACACTAGCTTACTTCATCTACAGGAAGCCAATGTGCGTCCCTTGTGTTGTGATGGTCCGGGATCTATTATTAAATAATAAGTCAGGTAACTAATCACATCACATGCGCCACCAACATCTATCACTTTTACCTCGCTATTTTTAGCCACAAGTACCTGACAGACGAAATCAAACCATTGAGTGTGGCAGCCATACAAGGAGTAGATTGTGGGAATTTTTCACTACATAGGTAAAAAAATGGCGCATTTTCTCGCCAAACCACACAAAAATGACGAGCTATTTTCCACCAGTAATCCACAGCTATTGCAGAGAACACTGCGCAAGGGCGATATATTATTAATTGAAGGCACTAGTCGCTTTAGCACTAGCATTAAGTTTTTCACCCAGTCGACTTGGTCACATGCAACGCTCTATATTGGTGATCACCTTGGGCAAAAAGACGGCGAAGAAAACCTCTGCCTGCTCGAAGTTGATATAGAAGATGGGGTTAGAGTGGTGCCTTTAAGTATGTATCATGAACAACACAGCCGTATCTGCAGGCCGATCGGGCTGTCTGAAAGCGAAATAAACGACGTCATTCAATTTGCCGTTTCCCGCATTGGTAATAGCTATGATTTGAAAAACATCTTCGATTTAGCCCGTTTTTTAATTCCCACTCCTCCGATCCCAACCCGCTGGCGAAGAAGAGCGTTCTCGCTTGGTAGTGGCGACCCCACGCGCGCCATCTGTTCATCGCTGATAGCCCAAGCTTTTCAATCTATCAACTATCCAATTCTTCCGGATATTAGTTACGAAAATCCCCGTGATTCGAGGCGTATCGATAACTACCGAAAAATGCACCGCCGTAGAGACCCCAGCTTGTTTGCCCCCAGAGATTTCGATGTATCTCCCTACTTTGAGGTGATCAAACCCATAGTGCAGAATGGTTTTAATCACCACAATTTACACTGGGACGAAAACATCATAGATCTGCCCAGCAGCAACGAAATAGAGGTGATTGAAGAAGAGCAGCAACCTGATCAAGAGATACAAAACAACGCTGCAGAGTCACAGCCAAACATTGAAGAGCGCCTTGGCGCAGAGATAACCGCCGATCAAGTGACAGCTAACCCAGACTTAGACCCAATCGAGCCCAGTGAAGCCTCTAACCATAAAAAAACATTAGAGGATAAGTAGCGGGTGTCTGTCGCTAAGGGGTACTAGTGACCACGATTATTGATCCATTCGCTCATCACCACATGGGTTTTTATCTTGGCTATACCGTCGTGCGAATCGATAAATTCACGAATTTCATGGAGGCGCTGCATGCTGGGAGCTTTTACAAACATCAATAAATCCATCTCACCGGTAATCCCGTGACAAGTTACCACCTCGGGCATTTGATTAAAAATAGCCATTAAATCCTCACAGCAGACACTGACATTTTTGATTTCAAAGTAGGCGCTGACTGCCGTTTTCTGCGATTCACTTAACAGCACTTGATAACCGCGAATTATCTTTTTCTGCTCAAGATTTTTAATGCGCGCGGTCACCGACGAGCGCGATAAATTTACTTGCTCAGCGATGTTCGAAATGCTCTGTCGGGCATCCTTTTTCAGTGCCTGAATAATGGCTTGATCAAACTTATCCAAGATATTAACCTTTCAATGGAACAAAGCGTCAGTTTGACTGACTTTAGCGCCATATTGAAGGCCCAGAAGCACAGATTGTCAATTTAAATCCATTATACTAAAATCAGCTTACGCTAACCCCTGTCACCCTTAGATTACGAGATATATATGCAACAGACTACAGGCACGATTGGCCGCTGGCACGGCGCTGGCTTGATGGCCACCACTCTTTTGGGCACAGGGGTTTTTATCTTGCCCCAACTAACCATTGAGATTGCCGATAGCGGCGCGCTCTGGGCGTGGATATTATTGACTTGTGCGATTATCCCCGTCACTTTGGTATTTGGTCGACTATCCAGCAAATACCCACACGCGGGAGGCCCGGCGCACTTTGTCGAAAAAGCCTTCGGCAGTTTAGCCGGGCGCTGCATCGGCCTAAGTTTTCTCCTGCTGATCCCCATCGGGGGCGCCGCAGCCATCGTGATCACCTACAAATTTCTCTACCTGCTGTTTCCCTATACGGGCCTTACCGCACTGGCCATCCAAATGGGGATGATAGTCCTGCTGTTATTCATCAATTTAAAAGGCGTGCAGGTCTCAGCCAAATTGCAGTTTGGGCTAACCTTGGTAATACTCGCAATCATCATCGCCCTGCTGGGTAGCGCAGGTCTCAACAGCCCAAATCACTCTTTATCTGAAACCTTGCGCTACTCAGATTTTAGCGTGGTAATGAGTGCAGCAGGCATCGCTTTCTGGAGCTTTCTAGGGGTCGAGGCAATGTCGCACTTGGCCACTGATTTTAAAGACCCTAAACGTGACATGCTACCCGCGATGATGATCGGCACAGTATTAGTCGGGCTGATCTATGTTGCCTGCACTTATCTACTACTGGTTATCCCCAATTCCAGTTCGCTGGGCTTTGTCGATGTTTTTGACCACTTGTTCGGTGGCTATGGCTCCCAAGTCATAGGCGTACTGGGGGTTGCTAGTGGCCTGGCCGCGATCAACGTCTATACGACAGGCTCCTCCAAACTACTCTATAGTTTCAGCTGTGAAAAAGTACTGCCGAGTTATTTCAACACCCGCAATCAGAACCAGGTACCCGTGCGCGCACTACTGGCTATTACCAGTGCGATGGCACTGGCGGTCTGCCTCACCTTTGTATTCGATCAACAACTAGAACAACTAATCGCCTGGACCAACGGCGTGTTTGTGATTATTTATAGCGCGGCGATGCTGGCGGCATTAAAATTACTCAGTAAAAAATATCTACCCGCCATCTGTTTGAGCTGTCTATTTTTCATCGCTATAGCCTATTCAATCGGTGCTAACATGTATTACGCTGGCATCATTATTGGGCTGTTAATACCGCTGCTTTACGGGCAAAAAATTTGGCAGCGCCGAGCGAGCTTAGCTTAACCACCCGCTGCTCAGCCACGGATAGAGCTGCAGTGGTGCCGCTCTATCAAAATAAAACAACTATTCTCTATTAATCTTACAAAAACATCATAAAACATATAAATTTTGCAACAAACAAAGACGATAAATAGTTTTAAACAAATTTAAACAGATAATTTTCCTAGGAGCCTACTGCTAAAATAATTCAAACAAATCTCCCTGGAGTATTTTATGAATCAATCACTGTTTGCGATCCGCCAACGTATCCGCAGCCACCATCTCGCCCCTGAGCAACAGGTTATTACACAGTTGATAGCCGATGCTGATATCTCCCCTGAAGTACGCCAAGCTATCTCCTCAAAGGCTGCGCAGCTAGTGAGTGATGTTCGAGAGATAGGCAAACCCTCGATGATGGAAAAATTTCTCGCCGAGTACGGTTTGACCACCAAAGAGGGAGTCGCCTTGATGTGCCTCGCTGAAGCGCTATTGCGGGTGCCAGACTCCTACACCATCGATGCGTTAATCGAAGATAAAATCAGCAGCGGTAACTGGCACTCTCACTTGGGCAGCTCAAACTCTTCACTGGTTAACAGCTCTACTTGGGCGCTATTACTCACCGGTAAAGTGATAGCACCGAGCAACCCCCAGAGTCAGGAGCACAATGTTGCCCGATCGATCCGCTCTCTGGTGAAACGACTGGGCGAGCCACTGGTACGCACAGCGGTGAGCCAGGCGATGAAAGAACTCGGTAGTCAGTTTGTCTTGGGCCGCGATATTAAAGAGGCTTGCAAGCGCGCCAAAAAATATGAAAAGAAAGGCTACACTTACTCCTACGACATGCTCGGTGAGGCGGCGCGCACCGAAGACGATGCGCTGCGCTATTTGAGCGCATACACTCGTGCCATCGGTGAATTAGCGGCGGTTTGCCAACATCAAGATACGCGGCAAAACCCCGGCATTTCGGTTAAACTCTCGGCACTTTATTCGCGCTACGAATATGGCCAGCGCGAGCAGGTTTTAGCTATTTTGGTGCCGCGGACGCTGCAGTTAGCTAAACAGGCAAAAGCGGCCAACATGGGTTTTAACATCGATGCTGAAGAGGCCGATCGCCTCGATATTTCGCTGGATGTGATAGAGGCAGTCCTGTCTGACCCAGACCTCAAGGATTGGGATGGTTTTGGCATAGTGGTACAGGCCTTTGGCCCACGCGCTAGTCTAGTCTTAGATTGGCTGTATGCGTTAACCGCACAACTCGACCGTAAAATAATGGTGCGTTTAGTGAAAGGCGCTTATTGGGATGCCGAGATCAAGCGCGCACAGGTCTTGGGTTTATCCGGTTATCCAGTCTTTACCCGCAAGCTAAACTCCGATGTATCCTACCTGTGCTGCGCCAAAAAACTGGTAGCGATGGCCGATCGTATCTACCCACAGTTTGCCACCCACAATGCCCACACCGTTACCGCAGTGCTGCACTTAGCCAAACAATTGAACTCCGACCAATACGAATTTCAACGCCTGCACGGCATGGGCGAGTCACTCCACCACCAAGTCTTTACCAGTGGCGGCACCAAGTGTCGTATTTATGCACCGGTGGGGGCACATAAAGACCTGCTGGCCTACTTAGTCCGCAGATTGTTGGAAAACGGTGCCAACAGCTCGTTTGTCAATCAAATTGTCGATACCAGTATCAAACCTGAAGATATCGCCCGCGACCCGATCGATGCAGTGTTGGCGCTTGGCAATAAAGTTGCCAGCCAGTTGATTCCACTACCCAAAGCGCTGTATGGCCGCGAGCGGGATAATGCCAGGGGTTGGGATGTGACCGACGCCAATGATATCGATAACATAGAGCGGGCACGCGCCACCTTTAAACAGCACCAGTGGCACGGCGCGCCCAGTTTCGCTGACGACCAGCACAGTTTGTCGACCACCATCAATATTTACAACCCTGCGGATGCTAGCGATCTAGTCGGCACGGTGCGCGAGGCCAGTAGCAGCGAGGTTGAAAGTGCCATTGCTCGGGCACAACAGGCATTTCCAGCCTGGAGCGCACAGAGCCCACAGCAGCGTGCTGACTGCCTGAATAAACTCGCCGATTTATACGAGCAACATGCCGCAGAATTTTTTGCACTCGCCACCCGCGAGGCGGGAAAAACCTTATTAGATGCCATTGGTGAGTTGCGCGAGGCCGTCGATTTTGCCCGCTACTACGCCCACCAAACCCTCAATCTTAAAACGCCGGCTCAAGCGCGTGGAGTGATTAGTTGCATCTCCCCGTGGAACTTCCCACTGGCGATTTTCACCGGCCAAATACTGGCAGCCCTCGGTGCCGGTAACACCGTTGTGGCGAAACCTGCCGAGCAAACCGTGTTGATTGCCGCGAAGGCGATCGAGTTGATGCACTTAGCCGGAATTCCACCAGACGTGGTGCAGTTACTACCGGGCACAGGTGCCAGTGTTGGCGCATTATTAACCGCTGATGCACGCATCGCCGGCGTCTGCTTTACTGGCTCGACTGCCACCGCACAACTGATCAATAAAAGCATGGCGAAAAATCTCGCCCCCGATGCACCACTAATCGCTGAAACCGGCGGCTTAAATGCCATGATCGTCGACTCTACCGCACTGCCTGAGCAAGTGGTTCGCGATGTATTAGCCTCGGCGTTTCAAAGTGCTGGGCAGCGCTGCTCAGCCCTTAGAATGCTCTACTTACAAGAGGATATAGCCGAGCAGTTTTTAGAGATGCTGTACGGCGCGATGGATCAATTAGCCCTGGGTAACCCCTGGCTGTTAAGCACGGATATAGGCCCCGTCATCGATAGCGCTGCACAGCAAAAAATTGCCGCGCACTGTGCTGAATTTGCACAGCGAGGCATGCTGCTAAAAACCCTGACGACCCCACAGAGCGGCTTGTTCATCGCACCCACCGTGCTAAAAGTGTCAGGTATTGAGGCGTTGGGCGAAGAGATTTTTGGCCCCATTTTGCATGTCGCTACTTTTAAAGGCAAAGAGATTAGCAAGGTGGTGGAGGCGATTAATGCGCAGCATTACGGCCTGACCTTTGGAATTCACAGCCGGGTAGACACTCGGGTACAAAAGCTAGTGAGCCAAATTAAAGTCGGCAACATTTATGTCAATCGCAACCAGATTGGCGCCATTGTCGGCACCCAGCCCTTTGGTGGCGAGGGATTGTCGGGCACCGGTCCGAAAGCGGGTGGCCCACACTATCTGCCTCGCTTTGTACAACCAAAGAGCGTCGTGCATAGCGCCCCACCCACCGCAACCAACCAACCGCTCTCAACCGCGACCCTACAAGCGCAACTCGATACCCTTAACGCTGCAGACAACGGTGCTTGGACCAGGATTGAAGCGCGTCAGTTGGTGTTAAAACAGTGGTTGAACAATTGGCAAGAGCCGACCATTAACATCGCTGCGGCCCTTGCCAGCATCAGTCCATCAACCGCTGCACGCCATATGCCAGGGCCTACCGGAGAGTTAAACATTCTCAGTGAGTACGCCCGCGGCACGCTGTTGTGTATAACCAATCAGCTAGAAAACGCGTTGATACTCTCTCTGGCGGCGCTGTCACAGGGTAATTGCGTATTAGCAGTAATCAATAGTAAACACACCCAGGCGCTTGCGACGCTCAACCAACAAGCTGAAAAATTGGCGATACCGGTACTCTTCGTCAGCGGTGTAATCAACGCCAACAGTCTCACTGAGCTAGAGCAGTTTAGCGCCTTGTTAGTCGATGCAGACACCCAGAGCATGCGCCACTATCGAATCGCGCTCGCCGGGCGTTCAGGGGCGCTGTTGCCGATGATTAATGAGTGTGCGCCAGCGCGATTTATTGTAGAGCGGCATTTATGTGTGGATACGACCGCCGCAGGAGGAAATGCCAGTTTAATCGCGACGGTTGAAGATTAACAATTCAGCCTTAAACCGTTGTTTTTTTGTTAATGGTGAGCTCGGCGCTCACCTCTTTATCTGTAGCAGGCCCCTGCTTAATGCGATCGACGATGATAGTACGGGGCCTCTCTCACTTCCCGGGAGCGCATCATATCTTCGCTTGTTAACACCGCCTTAAAACCGCTTCGATCTGATCATTTTTAGGTAGGTTCCATCCAGAAAAGAAAGCCTACTGCAACCTCTGAAATAAACCACTAATCACTGTCAGCTGCAATTACCACAGCTAGATAATTGTCGTGATTATCCTTTCAATCTCGACCATTCGCCCGCTTATTTTCGATGCCGATATAACCGGATAATCCTATAATCAAAAAACCTACTAATTTTATTTTCTTTTTTTTGTCACACCCGCTGTCATGCTCGCGTCTAAATAGTTATGTACTGAATGTTTCAGTATCTAAGGAGAAAATAATGATCAGAGTACTTGGTAGCACCCTTCTTCTTTATGTTTCGCTAATCAATGTCTCACTGGCGACTAATCTAGAGGTAAAAAACATGACGAATGAACAGAATACTATCATTGAACGTATAAAAACTATGACCAGCGCTTTTCACAATAGCGATATCCAGGGTGTACTCGCCAGCTATGAAAAAGGTGCGGCGGTAATGTTCGAACCGGCAAAACAAGTTTCAAACCCGACTGAATTCAAAAAAATGTTTGAGGGTTTCTTTCAGCTAAACCCGAAGTTTGATTACAGTGGTCACGAAGTTTATATCGCCAATGACTTAGCCCTGCACATTGCCCCCTGGGTCATGAAAGGCACTGCCCCCGATGGTAGCGTGATAGAACAGAGCGGCCTCTCCGTTTCGGTACTGCGCAAACAAAACAACGGAACATGGTTGCTGGTCTTAGACAATCCTCACGGTGAGCGACTGACCCAATAACCAACCTTCTAGCCTAAGGCAGGAGCAGACGATTAGGCCCAAAAATATTGGGCTTGATCGGATGCTCGCCAATGCCCATACTGTTCTAGGAATATTCAGGATTAGACAATGAACATTGAAGTACAAATTAAACTGGCGATAGCAGGTAATAAAAGCGCCCTTGAAAAGGTAATTTCTTCCATTCAAGATAAAGTCTACTATTTAGCGTTGCGAATGCTGGTCGATCCTGATGACGCTCGCGACGCCTCGCAAGAGATTCTAATTAAAATCATCACCAATTTGGCCTCGTTTCGCTTTGAGAGCCAATTTAGCTCATGGGTATATCGATTAGCCAGCAACTATTTGATTTCAGAACAACGCAGTAAATACAGTCGCGCCGGGCTAAATTTTGCGATGTTCAAACAAGATATGGAAAGTGATTTGCAAGATGCCGGAGAACTAAAGCGGCGATCAGATTACCTGGTATTACTTAACGAATTACGCATATCCTGCACGATGGCCATGTTATTGTGTTTAAAACCACCGCAGCGAATGGCTTACATACTCGGTTACATCCTAGAGTTTACTCAATCAGAGGCGAGCGAATTACTGGGGATTAGCAAAAATACTTTTCGCCAGCAGCTATCACGCGCAAAAGTAAAAGTACTAGCCTTTACCCAAAGTAATTGCGGTTTAGTCAGCACAGAGGCCAAGTGCCATTGTGATAAAAAAATCCATGCTGCGTTAGTTAGAAAACGCGTCAACCCGCAACAGATATTTTACGCCACCGGGGAGCAATACAGTCACAGCCAAGTGCAGCAAAGGCTATTGGAAACCCAGCAGAGTTTAAAGTCACTCGCACTGCAAAACGCCTTTATACCCTACAAAACTCCCCATGACCTGAGCAAAATTATCGGGCTGTTAGTCGATGAAGGCCTGCAGCGCTCACAATCAAGCCTAAACTGCTAATTATTAAGCGCACTGGCAAAGGGCGACTGATACGCGCCTGCTGATTGGCAAACAACCTGCTCCAAGGGCTCCACTCGCTAAATATATAGGCGACCATTATATTTAGCGAATTCGAGTTTATTGAGTCAACCCTTTCGCACTGGCAAAGGGTAACCAAGTATCGGCCGTCGACTTATCGCGGCTGATACGCGCGTGTTGATTGGCAAACAATCTAATCCAGGGGCTCCACTCTCCATCTGGCCATTGCACCCGTGCCACGGCGCGCTCTGCCACCCCGATGCCGAAGTGATGCCAGTGAGCTTTATCGCCGGCGTGCCCACCCCCCACAGTGACCTCACGGCTCTGAGTTCGATCGGCGACCCGCACTTCAATAAAGGCGCCTATGGCATTGCGGTTACTCCCAGACTGGACAATTTTAAGTGCCAGCCAGTTGCCCATCGCGGCACTTTTATCAGCGGATCCCGCCCCCAAATTGCGCCATATTTGGCTGTCTTGTTTGCGATTGACCACCACCACATCCAACAGCCCATCTAAGTTGAGATCGACTAAACTGCCACCGCGACCGCGGTGAAAACTCAACATATCTGAGCGCTCGGCAGACTCGATAAACTTGCCTTCAGGCGTGCCTAAAAATAAATTGTTAGGGTCTAAGGTGGCAAAGTCCGACATCGCCTCGACGTTACCTTTGACCACGTAGAGATCGATAAAACTATCGTTATTAACATCATCAAACTGGGCGTGCCAGCCGGTCGATGGCAGCACCGCATTACCGGTAAAAGGTCGGTGGGCTGTCACCCCGCTGACGCGGGCAATATCTTTAAAGCGCGCACTGCCGTCTTGAGAGGCCAGCGTGCTGAGCTTATTATCGGCCATGCTGGTGATGTAATAATCGGGCTTGCCATCGCCGGTTAAATCCGCCGCCGCGATGCCCATGCCCCAAATCCGCTGACGATGCCAACCCTCTTCCACTGTGTAGCGCACTGGTGGTTTGCCCTGTGGAATTTTCCACAGTTGCTCTTGACCCTCACCCCGATAGTACTGACGATCGTTGGCAATTTTTAAACTGGGCTGACCCGAGCGATTCCAATCGGTGAACAGTAACGACAGCGCACAATAACCGGGGGTCAAGGGCGTATTCTGTGAGTATTGCCCCCGCTCATTGGGTCGATAAAAATCCGTATCGTGACAAGTACCAAACGGTGAACCCGCCTGCGAGCGATCGACATAGTTGCCAAAGGCTAGACTGGGCTTAGTGCTCTTCCCCTCCCAGGTGGCGGCGAAAGCTGTGGTCCAGGCATTACCGCCGTCAAATCCCCATTCTTTATTAGCATTTTCGAACTGACAATTGCCGGTGCCTTTGAATAACATATTTTCGCCAAGGCGCAGTACTACCAGATCTAAAATACCATCGTTATCGATATCTAGAGGATAGGCACCTGTCACGGCATCCAAGGCTAAATTAGAGTTGCTTTTTTTACTAAATTTGAGCGGCTGCCCCAGTGCCGATTGGTTGATGTAGAGCGCTGCAGAACTGGCCCCACCGGCAAAATACAGTTCTGGATATTGATCATCATTACAATCAAAAGCGGCCACCCCGCCACCGACAAAATACTCCCAGCCACCCGTGTATTGGTGGCTAATACCAGAAGTTGCGGTCTCTTCGCGCATCTGTGGCGACTCAATTGCCAGCGCATAACTGGTCACCGTTAATAGAGCACTCATTAACAGCAATTTTTTAAGACGATTCATTATTTAACCTCCGCTAAAGTCAACTGCAGCGATTTAAGAAACTCGACAATTTTTCGCCGCTCTAAATCAGTCATCGCCTCGAACTTCAAACGCGAGGCACTCGCCTCTCCACCGTGATGTAAAATGACTTCCATCAAGGTGGAGACATCACCGCGATGGCCAAAGGGGGCGGTACTACCCACTCCCCAGAGCTTGGCACTCATAAACTCATCAATGGCAATGAAGCGCTGCGATAGACGCTCGTTAGCGAAATGCGGCTTATCACTGTCGGCAATCACATGGCGCTTTAAATCAGAAAAAATCGGTATCAGCCAGTTGCCCTGGGCATCTTGACTCAAACCCTCTGCGCTAATCGGATACTGATAACTGGGCTGACCATCACTGGGGCGCAAATTGCCGGCCGCATTATAGGGGCCAGGCTCTGAGAACAGCAGCGATTTAAGCGGTAAATATTGGGTGTGACAGCCGCTACAATCAGCGTCATTGAACAACTGCTCGCCTTCAATTGCCGCCTGTTTTAGTACCTTATTTTGCGAGAGCTGTTGTACCGGGGTTTGGATACTGGCCTGATAGATAGAGATGGCGGTTAAGTCGCCACTGCTGATTTCATGTTGGTAACCATCTTCATCAAAATCATCACTATTAGTCCACTGGGTTCCCCAGCGCTCATCGCTCTGTATACCGTGGTGGGCGTTCATCGCGTTGATGGTAAATTGACGCAGTGAGGTAAACACCCCCTTCTGGCTGAATGGCCTGACGATCAAATCGTGATCGACACCGTCTATCTTGGAAATATCGATAAAACCGTCTGCGCCAATGCTCAACTCGCCAAAGTCTATGCCTTTTGCCGTTAATCTAACCTGCACCGACGCCTTGGAGGTACGGGCCTGCTCCACCGCCTTTGAGCGAATCGCCTGCAACTGTGCACTCATTTCGCGCGCCAATAACTCCACTAAACCACTGCCGTGTAAGTGTGGAGTACCTCGCTCGTTGGAAAATTGCGGTTCAAGCGTATCAAAATCGACATTAGTCACGCCGGATGCGGCGAACACATTCACCACAAACTCCCCTGCGCCACCTGACCCCGGCTGATTATGACAGCCCGCGCAGGCGTTGGAATCAGGTCCGGCGGTTCTAAACATTGCCAGCGAGATGCCCGGGTCTTTCTTGACCGGTATTTCTGAGGAGGTTGCCGCGGGTCGCCCCGCCCCATCGAGGGCCGTAAACTTAGCGTTGAACAGCATTTTGCCGTGGGCAATGATCTCTTTCGCACTAAAGTTTTGCAGTTCAGCTTGCGCGATATGCTGTTTCACCGCACGTTCATCGCCAATTAAATCATCTGGCGTGGCGGCAATTGCAGTCAGAGAAACGGTGCCTAATAGCAGTGTTATTATTTTTAGAGCAGACATATAAATTCCTAATTCATACTGAAACCAGCATATTCAAAGGGCGTTTAACACCCGCTATGGGTGCCTGAGTGCATCGCCGCGTTGAACACAAAAGTTCAGCTAATAGCTCGGCTAGAATAGAGCCAAGCCTCTCAATAAGCTGTTAAGAATCTGATATTAACTCATTTTTTTGCAATACCAACCGCCTACAAGCAGCTGGCACTAGGTTTGAGAATTTTCATAAGGAGGATAATAATAATGGTAAGCTGACAATCTTAATGATAATTAATTACCGAGGTAATTCTACCGCTACGGCTTAATTTATGGTTTTTAACAGCGCAATAATTTTTGGCTCAATAGCCTCGGGCTTGGTGGTCGAGCCAAAACGTTCGATACTGGTGCCATCGGGGCTAATCAAAAACTTGGTAAAATTCCACTTAATGCCCTTAGAGCCCATGATTCCAGGTGCTAGTTGGGTAAGCGCCTTAAACACAGCATGTATATTTTCACCTTTAACCGCCACTTTGTGAGTGAGATCAAAGCTGACCCCGTGACTGAGCAGACAGACCTCAGCCATATTTTGGTCAGATTCTGGCTCTTGATTGTTAAACTGATTACAGGGAAAACCTAGCACTTTTAAGCCCTGCTCAGCATATTTCTTATGCAGTGCTTCCAGTCCTGCAAATTGGGGAGTAAAGCCACATTGGGTGGCGGTATTAATCACTAATATTGGCTGAGTACGCCACTGCTGTAAACTCTGAGTTTCTCCCCTGACGGTGAATTGCGCCGCATATAAATCATCTATCATGTTACCTCAACCTCCATTGTTAATTTTAGATTCGCCAGTTGGGCGCAAAAGAAATTTGTTGCATCTTCGGTAATCATTTTAATGGATGATCAGAAGTTTTTCTAGTTTTCTATTTTCAGAAAAAGCTTGCGCAGAGCGATTGTCAACATAGGTTTGAGAGAAACGGCACAGAGACCAGAGTCTATTATTTGAGGTAGCGATTAATAATATGCTGATACTCCCCCGTTTCACGCAGGTGCTGTAATACCCGATTAAATTCGTCGCGTATACTCTCCTGTTTAAAAGCCACTTGATAGCGCGAGGTCTGCGGGAAAATATCGTGGTAGAGCAGCTCAATATCAGTATTGTATTGTTTCGAAAGCTGCCTTTTATTCCACAGAAAAATATATTTATCGACCAGAATAACTTCTGCGCGACCATGCCAAAACAACATATTTTGCTTCACTTGATCAGTGTATTCTCGGTAATTACCCCTACTCGCATTTAACTTATCCGAACTAAAGATGTTTTTATATTCAGGGCCTAAATGTTGCACCGCATTTTGCCAGGCGATCACGTCGTAATTAGCCAGATCATAGACATCATTAATCACCAAGTGGTCTGCTTTTCTAGAGATTGCATAGTTTTTAAACTCAATGTAGATATCAGAATAAAAAGCACTATCATCTTTTTCCTTAACACTCACCGCCACGTCAAAATTCATCTTGGAAATAGCCACTATTAAACGTCTATTAGAGACATGTAGTTCACGCTTAATGCTGTGCCCCAAAGTCCCTAAGATATTTTTCACAATATCTACTTCTATGCCCAGCCACTGTCCATCAGCCTTAAAGACAAAGGGTGGACGCTGTTGACCAAAAGCCACATCCAGTGTCTGCGCTTTTAATGATGGCGTAAACACCAGCAGAGCCAAAATACTATAGATAAGAAAATGCTGCAAAATCTTCCCCTACTGTCTACTTAAACACCTTGAGTATAGTATTAATTTGAATTTACGCATGATTGCATTTACCCAGTGAAAATTTTGGCTAAATCCGTTGCCTAGAATCACCTTAGAACGTTCTGTTGAGCCTATTAACACCCACAAAATATAATGTAAGGGTACCGTTTCTGCTATCATCTTCCGCTTCTCTAATCAGACCAAAGTCAGCAGGTAGTTATCCAATCAATGCGTAAAATATTGTTAATAAAAGTCGGGGATACCTTCCCGGGATTAAAAGCTATTCAAGGCGATTTTGAAGAGATGATCTATCGCACTGTCGACGCTAAAAATCTACACTTCACCCTCTACGATGCCCGTTTAGGGAAGGTTGAGCCAAATTTAAAAGACTTCGATGCGGTAATCATTACCGGTTCTCACTCGATGGTCACTGATCTGGAACCTTGGAGTGAGCAACTACTGGCGTATATAAGAGAGATGCATAGCCAAAACATTCAAGTGCTAGCTATCTGTTACGGCCATCAATTAGTCGCGAAGGCCATGGGCGGCGAGGTAGGTTTTCACCCCTTAGGACCTGAACCTGGCACTGTCGAGGTCACCCTCAGCAAAGAGGGCCAACGAGATTGCTTATTCGCGGCGACCCCCGACACATTCAAGGTCAATGTCGCACACTCACAAACGGTCATTAAGTTACCCAAGCAGGCGGTACTGCTTGCCGGTAATAGTTTTGAGCCGCACCAGGCGATGAGGATTGGCAATATTTGGTCACTGCAATTTCATCCGGAATTCAACGCTGAAATCACCCGTTATTACGTGCGGGAAATCGCCGACCAGATTCGCTTATATAATGGAGACCCAACAGCGATATCCCACCGCTGCGAAGATACCGCTGATTCTCGGGCATTATTAGCACGCTTTCTAAATATCATTGATTAGGGATACAGGATGCTGTCATCCCAGATCGATACTATTGGGAGAGAGCAATGGCGGGCCTGGTTTTTCTGGCCCGAATCAAACTGTGAATAACCAGAGTGGCGATAACTAAGCTGCCCCCCTGCAAAGCCGACGTGTCGGGGGTTATTTGCAAGAAGAGCCAAATCCACAGCGGCCCAATCACCGTTTCCAGTAACATCAGCATACTCACTTCTGCTGCCGGTAAACGCTTGGGCCCCAGAGTGATCAAAACAAAGGCCAAAGGTACTATGATCAGGCACAGTACCAATGTCCAGCCCCACTGCGCCACCCCTGTCAGCATGATTGACTCTGTGCTAAAAACCGCAAAAACTGACATCATCAAGCCTCCGCCGATCAGGGCCGGTATCATCGAGTGCTGAGTTTCGGCCCGATCGTTGACAAATTTCCCAGAGAGCGCCAACGCGCATAACAACGCCAATAAATTCCCTTTTAAATGAGGCCCTTGCCATGAGTTGCCCAAGACCCAAAGAATGCCAAGTAGCGCGATACAGATGGCTATCCAAGTCACTGCAGGCGACTTTTCACCGAGAAAAACACGTGATAAGACGGCGGCAAACAACGGCTGCACGCTGATAATAACCAGCACACTGGCCACCGAGGTAAGATTGATCGCCATCACAAAACAGATCGAGCTAATACCAAATAACAATGACGATCTGAGGTAGCGCAGATCACTGCGAAACAGCGCTTGCTTTGGATAAAGCCATTTGCAGGCAATGGCCACCACACCGCTGAGCAGTATCCCGCGCCAAAATAAAATGCTGCCACTAGAGGCATCGATTAGGCGAATAAACAGGGCATCAAAACTGAGGATTATTACCCCTAGAGCGGTTAATAAGAATCCTTTTAGGTAATCTTTATGCAAAATTTTCTCTACTAAGTTACGCCTAATCTCTAGGGGGGGGTGGATTGAGGAAACAGCTGTTATTAAGTGCTTTTTTGAGCATGATAGAATGATCTGAGCAGGTTATCGGCCTCAATATCATTCACCCATTGGGCACTCTCGTTGATACGCGATAATACAACGTAAAAAAGCCCAGGAGAAGTGGCTAACTGTCTCTTAGGCAAATTGGCGATAATACCGGGGAAGTATTAAACTTAGCCGTTTTTAGCTTTCGCCTCAGCGGCAGTCAAACCCTTAATTTCAGGCCAGTTTTTCTCAGCGATCTTTAAGTTACCGGGGACATCCCTAAGCCAAGCTTTTTGTACGTCTTTATTGAGGTTTAGATATAATTTGCCCTCGACAATTCTCCAGGCGGTAGGATCAGTGTCAAATTTCAAGCCCATGCGCACACCCATGGCACAAAACGCACCGAATTGTGGAGCATATTTCGCTGTATCAGCAATAAATAAGTCACGGTGCTTAGCATTCACAAACTGGTAGGTTGAATTTTTATGCTGCGCGGTAAATTCAGCATTACCCATTACCGGCTTATCCATGGTGAAATAGGCAACAGTATCGTAGCCTTTAATCGCAAGACCGTTTTCATCTGCGTTGGCATCGATATCAACAGCGAAACTAACAACACTGGCAAGCATTATGGCTGTCGCTACCGATGCTTTTACGAAGGTGGTGATATTCATCATTTTATTCCTATCTTTAGTTGCTTTAAGTAGTCGAGAAATTCACTGCTTGGTGAACCTGAAAAAGAGTATAGTTTACTGTTTATAGTGGCGGGCACCGCGACGTCCAAGAAATGAAACCAATCGTCCAGATTATCTAAAAGTGAGTATTTGTGGATAAATTACAGCAATTGATCAATCATTTTTCAGTTGATTCTGAAGTTATTTTCCATGGTGACTTCTGTGGTGATAAGACCTTTAACGATAACACCGCGATTGATAATCATGGTTTTTTGCATTTTCTAAGATCGGGGAAACTGACGTTGCGCAGCACAACTGGGCACATAATGACTTTCGACCAACCCACCATCATTGTCTTACCTGCGGTGACTGAACATAAAATCATTGCCAGTGAAACGGATAATGCAGATCTCTTCTGCGCCACTCTAAAATTTAAAGGTATTGAGCATCAGCAACTGGTCGCCATCTTACCGAGACTGCTCTGTTTGAGCTTAGATAGCGTGGCAATGAAAAATACAGTGCAATGGATTTTTTCTGAAATGGATGCAACAGGTCTTGGGAAAACCACCATAATGAACAAACTCTGTGATATTTTATTAATCCAGATGTTTCGACAACTTGCAGAAAGTGGCATGGTACTGCAGGGCATGCTAGCAGGATTAAGTCATCCTGCGCTGGCTAAAACTTTAGTGATGTTACACGAATCTCCCCAGCAGGCATGGACGGTAGAGATGATGGCTAAACATGCGGCCATGTCCCGCTCAAAATTTGCTGCACTATTTCGCGAAACAATCGGACAGACGCCCAATGATTTTCTCACTGATTTGCGGATTTCCCATGCGCAGCAGCTTTTACAGCAAGATAAATCTGTGGCAATTGTGGCGAACAGCGTGGGTTATGAACACGGCTCCGCCCTGGCTAGAGTCTTTCGTAAAAAAACGGGACTGTCGCCTAGGCAATGGCTGCAGAAATTGCACAGCGGGCAATAAAGCCAGCCCTGTACCTTGTGGATAACCCATCAACTATTATTAAACGTTAACTGACGGGATCACCGTTTAATAATATTAAGTAGACAAGCTACCGCCCCGGAGCCAAAAGCTCTGCTAAAATGCCTGCAAACCCTCTAGCAAGGGGATACGGTGGGATATACCTTGTAGTGCTATGTTGTGAGTCATGGCATCTGAGGTGGTGCAACAATCCGCCAAAATAGAGACTTTATACTGCTCCGCTGCTTTAGAAATAGCCGTGTGGGTAACGCAGTTTTGCGTCATCATGCCACAGATCAACAGCTCATCGATTGATTGGGCGGCTAACAGTGCCTGTAGCTCCGTTTTCTCAAAACTGTCTGAGAAAGTTTTAATCACAATAGGTGCATCCGCCGCTAAGGTTAAAATGTCAGGGTGAATCTCAACCCCGCTAGTATCGGCATTAAAAAACGGTGAGGGGCCCTGAGACTCATCTGCTACATGCTGTACTAAAATGACTGGTAGCTGCTGTGCCTGAGCATGTTTGATCGCCACTAATATATTTTCTAAAACCGCTGCTGTATTGAACAGCACAAACTTACCCCCCTCGAAATAATCACGCTGTATATCTATGACCACTAAAGCTTTGTTGCTCATTATATGTTCCCCGTTAATTGGTTAAGTAGAAATACATTATGCGCAATAACAGCAAGACCTATTAGTGTCGTTAATGACAATATTATGTTTAAATATGACAATTTAGATGAACTAATGATTAAAATAGCGATTCTCGATTACCCCCACAGCTTAGCATCTGCCCGCTACGGACTGGTGGAGATGTTTCAGATGGCCAATAACGCCAGTGAAACACTCGGCTTAAACCACAGATTCTCAGCAGAAATCATTGTTACTGAGCAGTTAACTGACTTAAAAAATCAATTCGATGCGGTGCTGTTGCCCCCTTCCTATCAAGGGGATTATTACCTATCACCCGCGGCAAACTTGCTAGAGTGGCTACGGGAACAGCAGCGCCAATCCGTCATTATTGGCTCCGCCTGCGCCGGGACTTTCATTTTAGCATCCGCGGCGCTGTTGCAAGACAGAGTAGCCACCACACACTGGGGACTAGAGACGCTCTTTCGTCAAACTCACCCTAGTGTCGCTTTAGACATCGATAAAATTTTAATCAACCAGAGAGGCATCATCACTGCGGGAGGCATGATGAGCTGGGTAGATTTGGGACTGGAGATAGTCGCTAAACTATCTGACTTGAAAATAATGCGCTTGCTTGGCAAAACCTTAGTGGTAGATACCGGCCAACGCGAGCAGCGTTACTACCGACAATTCTCACCTATTTTGCAACATAGCGACGCCAACATCTTACGCTTGCAAAAGCACTTGCAAGACAATTTTCACATCACTAACAGCATTGCGCAGATGGCGTTGCTCTGCCATTTAACACCCCGCACCCTACTGCGCCGGTTTGTAAAGGCCACAGGTTTAAAGCCACACTATTATCTGCAGCGCCTGAGAATTCAAAAAGCTTGTGAATTACTCGAGTATAGCTCCCTCACCTTTGAAAATATCGCCGAGCAAATTGGCTATCAGGATACTAGCGCCTGTCGAAAATTATTTGTCTCGATCATGGGATTGAGTCCAACTCAGTTCAAAAAACGCTTTGTTTAAGACACTTAAACCCAGCTGCCGATCAAGTACTGGAGCAGTTCTTTGGTGCCATAATAACCTTTCACTTATCTCCAAATCATCAGAGATCACTGCTGATGTAGCTGGGCCATATCAACCACCGATTAAACATTCATCCCTTAAATAATGGTATTCATCATTACTGCTAGGCAACCCTTTTATCGGCTCAGCTGAAACCTGTGAATAACTTTTCAAACTATTTTTAGACACTTCTTACTCTGTCATAATTTATTCACACCTGTGCGCTACAACTAACTTGTGGATAAAATAAATTATTGTTATCGGCTATTTTATCCACCTCCGTTGGTTCACCTTAAATGAGAGAGCGACTGTCAGTGCAGCGCGTTTCAAGCGACGCTTACAGTGCCCTTGCACAGCTGGGAAACACTATGACGCAACATAGAAGCAGACGTAAAGAAAGCAAAAAAGCCAAGCGCAGAGCGAGCAACAGTCATCTAAGCATCATAGAATTTGACCCAGAACCGCTCATCAGAGACTTTCAAATACGGCGCAATAACGGCCCAATAGAGCCCCGTACACCATCCCAGCAACGCTACTTAAATAGCATCGATAACAACCAACTCACCTTTGCCACGGGCCCGCTGGCACTGGTAAAACCTGGATCTGTGCCGCCAAGGCCGCCGAGGCATTACTCGCCAAGACAGTGAAAAAAATCGTCATTACTCGGCCAGTGGTTGAAGCTGAAGAAAACATGGGCTTTTTACCTGGGTCTATCGAAGAGAAGTTCGCCCCCTACTTCACCCCGTTTCGCGAGGTACTCGAAGAGCGTTTGGGGGCTGGACACGTCAAGGCATTACTAAAGTCAGGCCAGATCGAGATGGCACCGCTGGCCTATATGCGCGGCCGCTCTTTCAAAGAGTGTTTTATCGTCTTGGACGAAGCGCAAAATACCAGCGAGGGACAGATGAAGTTATTTTTAACCCGCATCGGTGAAAACAGCAAAGTGGTGATCAATGGTGATATTAGCCAAAAAGACATAGTGGTAAAATCCGGGCTAATCGATGCCGTTAATCGTTTCGCCAGCTTAACCAGTGTAGGCTACATCCACTTTGAACAACAAGACATCGTGCGCTCTGGACTAGTGCAACAGATTGTAGAGGGCTATGATTGTCCGACTCACCTGCGCCCATCGGTGATGTGCGCTTAAGGAAGTTACTAGCTGTGAGCAATAAATTACAGCGCCACCCACCAGGTCCAGTCAACACATTTGTTTTAGCTTTTAAATCTTTCCTCTGTGTCCTCTGTGGTGAAAAAAAATTTAAAGACTATTTACCACACAGAGCACAGAGGCGCTTCGCTACACAGAGAAAACCTGAGATATGTGAGTGTCTAGCTTTTAGCTTCATAGCTCATCGCTTATAACTCCCACTACAGCTCTTTGGTGACCAGTGTCCCCGCCGCTATAAACATAGCGGCGCCCGCCCCGCGATAAATAGCCTGTTGCGCCCGGGCACTGGTCAAGCCACGTCTTATCGCGACGGCACCTAGGACAAACACCGCACCAACAATTAACAACACCCCCACCGTTAAAGGGATTAAAGTCGTTGCCCAACTATTCAAACTAATGGCCTGTAAATCTATGACTACCGGTAACAGAGCGAGATAAAAAGCGATGGTTTTGGGATTACCTAAAGTGATACTTAAACCGGATAAGCCGGCCGCCAATAAATCTTTAGTGCCGGGTTTGTTCATCACTTCGATGCGTTGCGTTTTAGCACTCCAAAATTGCCAGGCCAGCCAAGTCAAATACAGCACTGATCCCCATTTTATCAGCACAAATAACCAGTGAAAACTCTGTGCTATCAGCGCCAAGCCAAAGACCGCAAAAGAGAGATAGACTAAGTCTCCCAAAACAATTCCAGTTAACAGCGCAAAACCACTGAACGCACCACCACTTAAACTGCGCGCCACCAGTGCAATCATACCGGGCCCGGGAATAGCCGCGGCAATTCCCAACGCCAGTGCATAGGCAATAATTTGTGTAGAATCCATATATCCTCTCTACCTTATTTGCGTTAAACCTAACCTTCAATATGCCCATCTTTGATATTGATGGCCCTTAATAGCGCCTATAGCACAGTGTAGTCATAATGCATCGCTATCCTTTATTAATTCTGTGATCATAAATGTATTTATGAGAACATTATTGAACGTTATTGCCATCTTCTCACATTTTTATAGGGATATATTAATGCATTTTAAAGAAAAAACCACGCTCGCTTTTCATGCTATCACCATTGGTACCGCATTCGCGGCCAGCTACTTTATTGGCGCACATAAGGTTTATGATAGCTTATTAGTCGGCGCTTTTTTATTTGGTGCCTGTTGCTACTTAATCATTCGTCTAAGCTATAAACAGGGCCTTGCGAGCGATAAAGTGTTATTTAAAGCTTATAGACTGGTCAATTGGAGTGTGCCAGTAGTCCTCTTTATCATCCACTTCTATGTGTTTTTTGAAGCCGTTGAAATTCAAGATTTTATCGAATATAAATCTTTCGAAGAGCTCTCTTATCTGGGAATATTTGCGCTGGCACTCTGGCCTTTTCTGTTAATTATCTACCTCATCGGCAATACTATCATTGGCATCACCCAACTTTTCCTCTTTTTGCAATTGCCTATTACCATTGCACTTAGTGCCTTGCTTGTGGTGATGCTAGGCTTCGCCTATCGACGCCTCTATCAATTAAAGCAGAACACTAACATCCATTTTACAATTCCTCTGGCTATTTTTCGCTCCCTTACCCCGATACTATTGTGTAGTTATTTGTTAATTGAAGTAGCGCCTAGATATATGAATTAGTCAGCGAGAAATACCCTCCACTTTTGCAAAGAGTAGAGGGCAATCGTTTTGAGAGACAAATAAAGTTATTTAGTCGAGTTTATAAACATCCAACCTATTATCAAACATCACTGGTACCAGCAATTTGTCCTGGTAGAGGCTGATATCTGCTGCCGCCTTACCGGCATTGAACAGCAGTTCTGCCTGGCCATCTTTGAGCTTGAATACCTTGCCGTTAATCCAGTCATTGACAATTATATTGCCCTTATAACGCACCAGACCATCCAGATTACCCAGCGAGCCACTGAGCACTTTAGGCGCAGCACTTGGATCATTCAAGGATAATCGATATACCTTACCTAACTCATCGGTGCTGAAATCCTCGTGCATGCCACGCCCCCAAGTCGCCACATATAAACGGTCGTCTTCTACCAGCAAACCATTGGGGTGACTGATAAAATCCGCTTTAAGCCACAACTTAAATTCATCTCCTTGCAATCGGTAGATGCCGCCACCCAATAAATCCGACACGTAGACATTACCCTGATGGTCGATACTGACATCGTTGAGCATTTTACTGTTCGCTGCCACATAGCTTTTGAGCAACACCCCCGTTTTAGTATCCACCAGATGCAGTTTCTGCATGTCAGCCACATACAGAAAATCACCGAATAAAGCCATGCCCTTGGGAGCATCCATCCCTTGAATCCAATATCTCTCTAACATTTCGCCGCCGCTGGAGACGCGGCTAATGTAGCCCTTACCATTGAGTTCAACCGGGCTGCCATTGATATTACTCACCAGTATTTCGTTGCTGCTTGAATCGAACAAAGCCGATTCTGGCTGATCAAAATCAGCCAGCGACCAAGCTATTTTCGCAGCGCTAGCGCCGGTACTAAGCAGGCTTAAAAATGTTACCAAGGTTACCGCTAATACAGTCTTTTTCATCTTGTCTCTCCTAATCCAAATATTGCATTCAATATCCGGGTTCAAGGTTTAGGTTAATTAAGGTGACTCAGACTAAAATAAAAGTTACTATTATGTAACCAATGATACTTAGGGTATCAATTAATGATACTTAATTTAATAACAGGTCTCAAATGATGGGTTAATGACATCACTGAACTATGCTTGTTTAAGTTCCATAGCGCAGTAATCAACGGTTTAGAAGGGTAATAATATGAAAAACATCACTGTTAAAGACATCATGAGCACTGATTTTGCAAAGGTAAGTACTGACATGCCGGTGGTAGAAGCGTCAATGGAGCTGATTAAAAAAGAGGTTTTAGGCGGCCCGGTTGTGGATAATAACAACCAACTATTAGGCTGGATCTCCGAGCAAGAGTGCCTACAAGTAATCACCAAGGTGGTGTATCACAACGAACGTGTCGCGACGGTTAACGACATCATGCAAGTAGACGTCCTCACTGTGGCTGAAGACCAGTCGGTACTGAGCCTCGCTGAAAAGATGAACAGCGCCCAACCCAAAAACTATCCCGTGGTAGATCACAGTAACAAGGTGATCGGCGTTATTACTCGACGTCGGGTGTTGGAATCAATGTTAGGGTTAATCTAACCTGCGCATAGCAGCTAGATGAGCATCATCGAAATGATAATTACCCGCTCTCTTAAAATCGGAACTGCCCTTTAATGAACGACGACCAACAGCGAGATAATTTATTTAGTGTTTTAAAGCAGATACTAAAAACCCGTGGCTACACATACGCCAAACTTGCAGCTGCGATGCACTGCTCAGAGCTCACTGTTAAACGTTTATTTAAAGATAAAGACTGTAAGATGAGCCGCCTGCAAGAGATCTGCGCCATTGTCGGTATGAGCTTAGCCGATTTAGTTGATATGCAAGAGCGTATCAGCAGCAGTGCCCAGTATTTACCTCGGGCCACAGAGCAGGCATTGGCAGATGACCCGAAAATTTTTGTGTTTTTGCTGTTATTGGTCTCATGGCTAGACACTGAGCGCATCGCCATTGAGTGCAAGTTGAGCGATGCACAAATATATCAGCAGTTGCGAACGTTAGAAAAACTCGGCGTGATTGAGCTGCAAACCGATAACAAAGTAAAATATTTGGTGAGTTTGCCGATTAGATGGCGTTTAGATGGCCCACTCAATGGCCTAATCAAACAGGCCAACATGCGCTATATCTGTCACTGTATAGATCAGGCAGCCAACCCAGATTACAGCTTTAGCTCAGCGAGTCGCTTAATGAGTATTGAGAGCGCCACGCAGATTCAAGAATCACTGGGCCAAGTTAAACGCGATTTTGACTACCTTGCCACCCAAGATCAGATGTTTCACCCCAGCGAGCAACTAGTGCACACTAAACTGGTTTACGCCATGGGTCCGTTTCCCATCTTAGATATCTTCAGACCTGAGGATTAAGCGTCGCCTACCAATTTCGCCAAAAATTTAACCGCTTGATCCAAATCCGTGCTCCAGGGATTTCCAGCATTTAAGCGCAGACAATTTTTATACTTTTTATCGGCGCTAAACACTACCCCCGGTACAATATTGATGCCTTTTTCCAGTGCTTGCTGATAAATGCTAAAGGCATCAACAGCCTTAGGTAGCTGCAGCCAAAGCGCATAACCACCAGCGGGTCTTGAACAGCGACAATCCTTGGGAAAATGCCGACTGACACTTTCATAGAGCGCATCTACTTGGGTGGCCAACTGTACTCGCAACCTATTTAAATGTCGTCGGTATTGCCCGCAGTTTACAAAATCAGCCAGCGCTAATTGCAGCGGCGCATTCACTGCCAAGCTCCTACTGAGCAACTGGCGTTGTAACTGCTCGGTAAAACGTCCGGATGCGCACCAACCTATCCGATAACCCGGCGCCAGTGTCTTAGAAAAAGAAGCGCACCAAATCACAAACCCGTGCTTATCCCAGCTTTTAATCGGTGCGGGTCTAGCCAGGTTATAGCCACACTCACCAAATACATCATCTTCAATCACTGGGCACTGATACTGCTCTGCCCAGCGCGCAATTTTACGTTTATCTGCGATCGATAAAGTGTAACCCAGCGGATTTTGATAACAGCCACTGAGCAGGGCACCCGCCACATTGCCCGACGCCATCACTTGCTCTAATACTTCCATATCAATACCTTGTGAGTTGGCCGGTATTTCAATGATATTGCGCTCTAAGTTGGCCAGTAATAACAATTGCCCACTGTAACAGGGCGTGGGAACTGCAATACTATCCCCAGGCTTTGAGATACTGAGAATTGCCAGCGATAGCGCCTGCATCACCCCATTGGTGATAATCAATTGTTCGGTATTGATATGGATCGCATCTTGGGCAAAGTGCTCGACTAATGATTGGAGCAATATGGGTTCACCGCACACCGGACTGTAAGTTAGACCAGTATCGGGTTGATTGCGCATAGCCCGCAGCAGGCTTCTCTGCAACATTTTAGCCGGCATCAGCGATACATCTAAAGTGATAGTGCCCAATGCTAATCGACTGCGATCAGAGGAGGCACTGATGATTTCGTTGAGTAAAGCAATGTTATCGATAGACTCTACCTGTGGCGCAAACGGGCTAAAGACACTCTCTTTAAGAGCGTTAGTGGCAGTGCGCACATAAAAGCCCGACTGCGCTTTAACAATCAGATAGCCCTGTGCTTCTAGCAGCTCATAAGACTTTTGCACAGTATTAATACTCAGCTGACGCTGCTTGCTAACATGGCGAATAGAGGGCATCTTGGCCCCTGCTACTAGTGAGCCTGACTTTATTTCTGCTGTGAAGTGATCCGCTAACTCGCGATAGAGAAACGCCATACTGTACCCTTTATTTTTAACATAATTGCATCTGTATTGTTTTCTTAGTCTAACGTAGATTAGCCAGTATCGAAAGACATCTATGTTTAGGAGAAGCATCATGAGCCAAATGCAAACAGATCAGCAAAATTTTGCGCAGCTATCAGCCCAAGTCAGCCAGTGGATCGTGCAATTTCAACAGCAATTACCACAGCGACGCGCGGCATTAGTAGGTGACCCGCAGTTACCCGAGCATACAATTGAGCCCACCAGCACTGGTACACAAGCCGCCTTTGCTGCATTCAATCAGCGCATTGCACCACAGCTAAGTGCCACCGCAGGCCCGCGCTACTTTGGTTTTGTCACTGGTGGCTGTACGCCTGCGGCACTGTTAGCCGACTGGATAGTGGCGGGCACCGACCAAAATGTGGCGCAGGGCGGCGACTCCATCAGCTCTGAAGTCGAGTCCCAAGCCTTAGCGTGGCTGCTTGAGTTATTCCATCTTCCCAACCATTTTGAGGGCACCTTAACCACCGGTGCCACCGCCTCCAACATCTTAGGGTTGCTTTGCGCCAGACAGTTTGGGGGTGCGCAACAGGGGTTAGATATCGCCAGAGATGGTTTTGGGGGCGCCGATATCAGCGTCTTTTCAGCGACACCCCACGCTAGCAGCCAAAAGGCGATGGCCATCGCAGGCCTTGGCCGCAATCAAATACAAAGCGTCGCTTGTCTAGCAGACAGCGAGGCCATGGACGTTACATCTCTAGCACAACTATTAGCGACTAATAACAGTCCCGGTAAAATTGTCATCGCCAGCACTGGCACAGTAACCGGCACCGATTTCGACGATTTAGTCGCCATTGCCGCACTGTGCAAGCAACACAACGCCTGGTTGCATGTGGACGCCGCCTTTGGCATTTTCTCCCGCTTACTACCGGAAAAACGCGACTTAAGTGCGGGCATTGAGCTAGCAGATTCCATTACCTGCGACGGTCACAAGTGGCTCAACGTGCCCTACGATTGCGGGATTTTTTACACCCGTCATTTAGAATTTTTACAGCAAGTATGCTCAGTGGCAGCGCCCTATTTAGATATTGGCAGCGCCGCCCCCTCATTTATGGATCGTGGCATCGAGAACTCACGGCGCTTTCGCGCACTGCCCATATGGATGACACTGCAGGCTTATGGTATAGAGGGCTATCGAAAGATGATCGAGGAAAACTGTGCTCAGGCCCTACAATTAGCCAATTGGATAGAGGCCAGTGATAACTATGAGCTGTTAACCCCCTGCAACCTCAATGTGGTGGTCTTTCGCCCTAAACACTGCTCAGACGCAGAGGTAAAACAGCGCCTAGTGCAGATCAATGCAAGTGGCGAAGCATTTATGACCCCAGGATTCTGGGGCGGAAAAAGCGCCATCCGCGCCGCAATCAGCAATTGGAAAACCACAGCGGCAGACATAGAGCAAACATGCAGGTTGTTGGAGGGTCTTTAGTCGGTAGTCTTTAGTCTTTAGTCTTTAGTCTTTAGTCGGTAGTCTTTAGTCTTTAGTCTTGTAACTTACGACTCACGACTAAAGACTTACAACTCACGACCTACGACTCACGACTAAAGACTTACAACTCACCCCCTCCTACCCTATCTTCGCCGTCAAACTGCGTAGAGAATCTACTTGCTTGTCACTCAAACCCTGCAGTAGCTCTTGTGCGCAGTGCGCAAAGCTGACGCTGGCATCGGTGTACAATACTTGTCCTACCTGGGTTAGCTTGACTAAACTCTGGCGCGCATCTCTGGGGTTTATCTCTTTTTCTACTAACTTGATCTTCTGCATGGGTGCCAATAGCCGGGTAACCCCTGATGCACTGATGCCCACTCGCTCTGCCAGCTCGATGCGACGCATTGTTTTTAAAGCGCTGCCGGCTAAGTGATGCATGATTAAGTACTCGGTATAACTAATACCGTGATAACTTAACTGCCCATCAATACGTTTAGTTATTTGACTGGCGGTTAGGGCGTTTTCGATGATACAGAGAGAGGCTATGGAAGTGATTGACATGTTATTTCCTTGATATATGCTTGATTACTCAAGCATATATCAAGCAACTGCACGAAATCAAGCCACTTTACCTATTTTCATCCAAATATACCCGCAGCTGTTTAAGCGTCGCTAAAGTAGCGGCTATTTGCTGCTGATCAAAGTGCTCGGCAACCCCTGCCATGTAACCACCGAGTTTTTCTATTGTCTCACCTCTAAAGGCCCGACCTTGATCTGTCAGCCAAACACACTTGCTGCGGCCGTCTTTGGGATTGGGCCGCATTTCAATCAAACCGTGTTTCTCTAAGCCACTCAAAGTGTGGCTCATGGTCGTTTTTGGCAGTTGAAAAGCTCGGCTAATTACCAGTGGCGTGCCGCCATCATGCCCCCGGTTCAAGTGGTTTACCACCGCAAAGTGCGGTTGTAAAAAACCATCGGGCAGCTGGGCCTCAAGAGCGGCCCGACTCAGCTGTTGGATGATGGCTATCTCGTTAAATAGCTCAAAATATATTGCAGGGGTATTTTTATCCATTAATTATCTTTGCCTCTAATGACCATCTAGGAGTACGTGCAACAGTAGGCCCATAGCCTAACCTGGCAAACATTTGCAGGGTGTGTCCAGGCTTAACCAAGAGGCTGTGCACTTTGTTGTAGTGATCACTCATTTCTGGGTACTCTTGTAATGCCTGTGAAATAGGATGCAGTGACAGCCCCAGCGCAGTGGTCTGCAAATTTAGTCGCAACCAACGTCTACCTGCGTCAATTTGATCAATACGTGAATTGGCAGCGGTGCTAATTGTACAGTAGGCAGGAGTCGCCATCAGCATTTCATGATAGATTTTTATCCCCTCTTTATAACCGCTGGAGCTTTTATCTAACTGCGACTCGCGCGTCATAATGCCGACTAACTTTAAGCTCTCCAGCAGCGGCCCACCCAGATCAATGCCATCGGGATTAGCGTTTATCTCCGCTTTGCCAATTCGCATCAAGTCGACACTCTCCTTCCAGGCACGCGGCGTATTTGCTTCAAGTAACCATGCATCCCAGCTTAATTTTTGTAACCTAGCCACCTGTTGCTGCTCAGTAATCACCTCAGCGAAGCCGCTCAGTTTTTGCACCAACTCACTGGCAACTAGCCTATCAGAAAAGGGCTCTTTGCAAGAGCGACGATGCATCACCTGGGTAAACAGCGGATCGGCCTTAGCCCCCGCGGTAAAAGTGGCCACTGCAATTGGCCCATCTTCTCCCTCGGGAAATAATTGGTAGCTGACAGTATGCTGTGCATGCGTAGCCGCGATAGACAGCAATTCCAGAAAACAGCCCATGCCAATGGTCAGTTGACGCGATAAAGGGTCAGTATGGCGTAAGTCTTTTTCTTTATCCCGATAGATGACCACCTGATTTTCGATAGAGAGATCTACCAGCCACGGCTGCCGATTGTGTGGGTTAGGCGCCAATAACGCGTAAGACAGTGCCCATTTTCTAACATCTTGGTAATTGCCTGCACTGTCCCAAGGTGCCAACGCCTGCTCTGGTGTTCTCGTGGTCAGAAACCCCGTCACTCCCACTGCTGCTAGCACTGTTCCGCCACCAAGTATCTTTAAAAAAATTCTTCTGTTTGCAGCCATCATTGTCTCTCCTGAATATAGTACGATATCGAACCACTATAGTACGACATCGTACTAAAAGCAATCGCTATTATTCTTTCAAAGATTAACCACCACCCGCAGCAGCGCAGCATCAAGGGATAAGAGGCTTGGTCTTGAGACCAATGACCCTGGATTGTCTAGCATTTTTCGGTGCCCTGGGTGCTGAAAAAGTCTTTTAAATTATATCTACCACCGAGGACACAGAGGCGCTTTGCTACACGCAGAAAAGCAAAGCGCTTAAGGTTTACTCTTTTAAGATTTTCCTCTGTGTTCTCCGTGTCCTCTGTGGTGAAAAAAGTCTTTTAAAAGCCCGTACCACGCAGTGCACTTATGCGCTGTGCTACACTTAAAAACAATCAAGTTAAACTCTTTTCAGAAAAAACATCGGGAGCGACACTGCATGTTGTTAGATACGCCAAAGGCACAAATTGGCTGTAGAGCACAGCCCTTCACATTGTCTGACCCAAAGGGAATCAGCTACTCACTGAGTGAGCTACAAGGCGATCATGGTTTGTTAATTGCCTTTATCTGCAACCATTGCCCCTACGTTAAAGCGATTGCTGCTAGGCTAGTTGAAGATGCTAAGCGGTTACAAGATGCAGGGGTCAATGTTGTGGCTATTAACGCCAATGACTACAGCCAAGTGCCCCAAGACAGCCCCGCTAATATGCTGCTATTTGCAGAAAAATACGGCTTTACCTTCCCCTATTTGATCGATGAAGATCAATCGGTTGCCAAAGCTTATGGCGCGGTGTGCACTCCAGATTTTTTTGGCTTTAATCGTGCCGCTGAACTGCAGTATCGCGGTCGTCTAGACAGCGCTACTATGGGAGATGCCACTAATCGCCAGCCAGAGTTGTTGGATGCTATGTTAGCCATAGCTGCGACAGGACAGGGACCCGCCACCCAAAACCCCAGTATCGGCTGTTCGATAAAATGGAAATAAGTATCCGCTCACTACAAGTAAAATATCTTAAGATATATAAGCTATTACTGACTTGTAGGGCGTACCAATAGCACACAAAACCCCAGTATCGGCTGTTCGATAAAATGGAGATAAGTAGGCGCTCACTACAGGAGAAAATATCTTGTGATATATAAGCTATTACTGACTTTTAAGGCGTAGCAATAATTCATATCGCGGAGGATAATTTAGGCGATTATTAATAATGATGATTTTATTGCGTAAACAAAATTTGTTTTGCTAGGCCCTCATTAATGTATTACCCAACCCTTTTAAACGCGGCGTCAATGGCTATCAAGAGCCGCTTCACCATGCACCTGAACTCGATTTTTACCCGCTTCTTTTGCAGCGTAACAGGCCTCATCGGCAAAGCCCATAATGTTAGTGAGTGTATACTTCTCAGGGTTTATCATTACTAATCCGACACTTACTCCAATTGAATACGTTTCATCTTCCCAATTGAATTGATAATTTCCGATCTGTTTTATAATGCCATTGGCTATATCAAGTGCCTTAGACAATGGGCAAGATTCTAAGATCAAGCCAAACTCATCCCCGCCAATACGGGCTAAAATATCGCAGCGTCTTATTTTACCTTTCAGTAGGTCGCTAATATCTTTGAGCAGTAAGTCTCCTGCTAAATGGCCACAAGAATCGTTAATAATTTTAAATTGATCTAAATCCAAATAACAAAGTACGTGTTCACAGTCGTCGGCAGGTTTGTTTGAGTCTAACAACTGTTGCAGTAAACGCTCGAACTCCTGCCTATTTAATAAATCAGTGAGGTAATCATGTGATGCTTGATAGGATAGTTTTTGTGATATGGCATGCTTTTCTGAGAAATCCTCAGAGACAATAAACAGCTGCTCTTCTACCATACGGGCGGTCTCTTTCACCCAAATAATTTGGCCTTTACTGTTTATTTTTTGCAACTCCCAACTGTGGATATTACTAGGGTCAGAAAAACACGCGGCTATATTATCTGTGAGAGCAGCTTTATCCTCTTCTTTAAATAAACTATCGAAACCACGGCCTAATAATTCAGATTTTTTATAACCCAATTCAGCTACCACAAAAGAGTTCACAGAAGTGATTTGCATTTGTTGATTAATCGTAAACAGCATTGAGGGAGTTTCATCGTACATGAATTGCAACCGAGTCTGGCTCTTAGCTAAGGCGATTTGCGTCTCTTTTAAATCGGTAATATCCATGGCGGCTACTACCACGCCTGTCACATTGCCCCGCTCATCAAAGTACGGATTATGCTGCCCGCGTATCCAGTGTAAAGCGCCATTGGGTGCGACGCGCGTAAACTCAGTCAACGTCGATTTTCCATCCACTAAAGAAATATCTAAACTCGCTTTTAAAGAGCCGTAAAAAACATCTTCGCCGTGTAATTCAACCACAGAATGTCCGATTATCTCGTCCATCGATTTTTTAAATTTTTTACAGTAAGCCAAATTAACCGATCGGTAGATATAATCAGTATCTACAAATGCCAATAAATCATCAGTGGCACTGATAATAGCTTGAGAGTATTGCAATAATTGCTGCTTTTGCAGATTTTTGCTCTCTTCCTTTAAACGAGAGACATCAGCCTCTTCAATCGACATGATTAAAATCCCTAGGTATTGTGTCGCTTAAAAATAACATTATTTATAAAATTTTATAATTACTTCTATGACCAATCAGCTGCAGCGAGGCCATTATAATCAAACGGTTGCTTTAATATAATATTGATAAGCTTTAGTTATGGACCCACCAATGGGTAATATGTGATGCAATAAGTCTGAGTTTTTCAAGGGTTAGACATCCACCCATAGCAGAAAACAAATCCGTAAAAAAAGTAGCCAGCGGCTCCCTCGACCCGCCCTTGTGCTCAGTTAAACCGAGCATCGCTAAAATATTTGATTTTCACGATCACCGCCAGTTTGAACTGATCACTAGTCGTCAGCCGACTCTCTGGTGCTGTCGATAACGCTCCATCGGGCCTAAACATTCACTCCTCCCAAAGGTTGAGGTATACTTCTGCACGCAAGTGGCTCAACTTTTTAAAAAGGTAATATTCACTGGTACCTCTTCATTGATTTAATTGAGAATTTACATGACCGGCAACTCTAACACCTCCCTTATTCAAGCATTACAAACAATCGTAGGCAGAAAATTCACGCTGACTGATGAAGCGAAAAAACAGCCCTATTGTAAAGGCTTTCGCTTTGGTTCAGGTGAGGCGCTAGCAGTGGTCAGACCTGCCACTCTCTATCAAATATGGCAGGTACTCGAGGCCTGTGTCAGCGCCGATGTAGCGGTTATTATGCAGGCGGCCAATACCGGTTTAACCGGTGGTTCAACCCCCGATGGCAATGATTATGACCGCCCGATTGTGATCATCAGTACCATGCGGATCAGCGATATTCAGCTGATTAACAACGCCGAGCAAATTGTCGGCCTCGCAGGTAGCACCTTATTTGGTTTAGAAGATGTGTTAAAACCCCACGGTCGCGAGCCACACTCAGTAATTGGCTCCTCCTGTATCGGCGCATCGATTGTCGGCGGCATCTGCAACAACTCTGGCGGCGCTCTAGTGCAGCGAGGACCGGCCTACACTGAACTGGCGATCTACGCACAGATAGATGCACAGGGGCAATTGACCTTAGTGAACAACTTAGGGATTAAGCTAGGTAACAATCCACAGCAAATTTTGACCAATCTACAACAGCAGAATTACAGCGATAAAGATATCGGCACCCCCTCCAAACGCGCCTCAGATAACGAATACCACGAGCGGGTGAGAGAGATAGATGCCGACACTCCCTCGCGCTTTAATAACGATGGCAGACGCCTCTATGAAGCATCTGGCAGTGCCGGTAAGCTAGCGGTATTTGCGGTGCGTATTGATACCTACCCTATCCCCAAGCGACAGCAAGTTTTCTATATTGGCACCAATGACGATAAAGTACTGGCAAAAATCCGTCGCGATATACTCGGCAGCTTCAAAAACTTACCGGTTTCAGGTGAGTACCTACACCGCGAGTGTTACGACGCCGCCAAGAAATATGGCAAAGACACCTTTATCGTGATCGATAAATTCGGCTCTAAATACATCCCCAAAATGTTTGCCATGAAACGCCATATTGACCGTATAGCCGGTAACTTCAAGTTTCTACCGAGCCACCTATCAGATCGTATTATGCAATTTATCAGTACCTTGTGGCCCAATCATTTACCGAAGAAAATGGATGACTATCGCGATCAATATCAACATCACTGGATCATCGAGATGAGCGATGCAGGTGTCGACGAAGCGCGCGCCTACTTTGACCAGTTCTTTAAAGAAAACGAAGGCAATTATTTCGAATGTACCAAGAAAGAAGGTGAACAGGCGATACTGCACCGCTTTGTAGCCGCGGGCGCGATCGGGCGATATCAGGCGATGAATGCGCAACAACTCGGCCCATTAATGACCATCGATGTGGCGTTTCCCCGCAATGAAAAAGATTGGTATGAGACACTGGCCCCAGAGATCAGTGACTCTATCGCGGTTAAATTCTACTACGGGCATTTGTTCTGCCACGTAATGCACCAGAATTACATCATGAAGAAAGGTGTGGATGCCAAAGCGGTGAAAAATAAGATACTGGCGACCTTTGACGCACGTGGCGCCGAGTATCCAGCCGAACACAATGTGGGGCATGAGTACTTTGCCAAAGATACCTTGAAGTCGTTTTATAAGAAATTAGATCCAACTAACTCGTTTAATCCTGGGATTGGCAAGACGACGAAGTGTAAGCATTGGGTTGAGGCGGAAAAGTAAGCTTTTAGAGATAAAGGATGCTGATGGCATCCTTTTTTATACGCTAAACTTGGTTTTTTAGCACGAAGGTCAAAGTCAAAAAACTTTTAGTGATTTATTTTTTATGTACAGGAAGTACGGTATAGCGCGGTGGCATGGATGCCAAAGAGCGTATAATGTTTAAAATCAAGTGATTGAGGTGCAGTCTCGACGGCGTCGAGTTCATTTCTTTTGGATTAGCTAAAGCTACCGCGTCCTGCTATCGCTCCACTCATCAGCTCCGGCGGCAATACAAGGGGCCCAGTGGCTCCGTAGCTAATTTTTTTGTATAACGTTGCTTATAAAAATAAAAACCATAACGGCGTGGATAGCTGACTTTCAAGCAATCGCTTTTAAGCCATTTTTTTCTGCCAGCACCAACAGCTTAGCGGTTGCTCCTGCTGGCTTGCTGGTGCCAAGTTCCCATTTTTGTACAGCCTTGGTTGACACACATAAATAAGCGGCCAAGACGCTTTGACTGATACGGAATTTCTTGCGAAGTTGTTTAATTCGCTCTGGTGTATACTTTGGCACTGTCGAAAGGCACATAACATCAAAATTGCGCATCGTCACTTCACTGACGGCGTCTATCTCATATAGCGCCTGCATATCATCGTGGATTGATTTGAGGATATCACTCATTTTCACTCTCCTTAGAGTCTACTATTTCTCTTAATGCTCCGCTGTTGCATGCTATGATTAGCGTTTTATCATCCAGAGAAAAGTATATTTTTGACTGCTCAATAAAGGCAGCCTTTTCGCTTTTACTAATATTTGATTGATTACTTTTAGCGAAAACATAAACAAAGAAAGCGCGATCTCCCTGCTTAAAGCCAAGGATTGTTCTCACACCCGAGCTCTTACCCCGCCCTTTAACAGCAATCCTCTTTTTAAATAAGGATCCACCCAAATTCACATCAACAATCCCATCGTCCATTTCATCAATAGCGACAATCAATTGTTCATCTGTCAACTCACAAGCTTTAGCAAGTTTATTAAAGCTCTTTGATAAAAAAATGCGTGTCACAAGTAAGCTGTATTTTTAAATATCATCATCAAAAGTATACTATTAATTACCATAGATTCAAGTTGTAAATAGTTGTATTTTACTAGGGACAATTGTGAGATCTACGCTATAGACGGGAATACATGTAGAGAGTCAGCACCTAGAGTCAAAAGACAAATTTGAAGCTAACCCAAATTGACCCCATATTCCATCGCTCCGGCGGCAATACAAGGGGCCCAGGGCAACCTAATAAGGGACAGGAACTTTTAAAATCTAATATTCTTTAATTATTAGTCTTTTTCTCTTATCTTTTGATTATTTTTTGATAGATCACGATGAATATTCGTAGTCAGCTACGGAGCCACTAAGTCCCTTGTATTGCCGCCGGAGCGATTTACTGAATTGGCGAGCGGAGCGACAGGACGTCGCAAAGAGCGAAGTTGAGCCAGGGATGGCGAATCTGAGCGGCCGTCAATTTAGTGAATCGCGTAGGAGTCTTTCGGCAATAGCAGGGTGGGATTTTCTTTGGTTCCGTTTATTTTAGCCCATCCAAAAGAAATGAACTCGACGCAGTCGAAACTGCCCATAATCTTTTGAATTTAAACATTAAAAAATAAATCAGTTAAGTCTTTAATGTTTTACTCCTGTCAGCAAACCTAATAAGAGACAGGCACTTTTAAGCTCCTAAAACACGACCACCAAAGAAAGGTAAAATAGACCAATAAACAGCAGGTTAGGAGTTATCGTTATGAAATTTCAGCAGCCCGTTCTCTCATATAATCGATAAACAGTCGGGTATTATGTGACAAGTGCTTTTTACTAGGATATACCGCATAAATGTCTCTTTTAATGGGATATTGATAGTCGCTCAACACTGCTATTAACTCACCCGATTTAAGCTGTGCTTTAACACAAAAGTCTGGGAGGTAGGCTATGCCCAAACCCTTTATTGCTCCCTGTCTAATCACCGCAATATCATTTGAACATATTCTAGCTTTGATACTTAACCGAACGCTTTCTTGGCTACGACGATGTACTAGTTCAACCGATTTCTCATGTTGTTTTAATAATAACAGGCTGTGTTGGTTCCAATCATCCACTGTTTTTATTGGCTTAGCATGCTGCGCCAAATAGCTTGCACTGGCATACATTACAAATTGAGCACTAAACAAGTATTGAGCAATAAATTGTGAATTTTGCAGCGGGCCAATGCGAATTGCCACATCGATATTGTCACTAATAATATCTTGGTATTGATTACTCAAGTGGATATCTAATTCAATATCTTGGTTTATATTGAGAAAATCACAAAACCACTGATTTAAAATTTCATTGCCAAGCAGCACCGGAGCCGTCACTCTCAGTTTACCTTTGGCTTCATGGCGCGTAGCGGTGAGTTCTTGCACTTGTTGGTTAATCAATTGCAGCGGCGCTACGCACTGCTCAAATAAAAAGGCTCCCTTTTTGGTTAGGTTAATTTTTCTCGAATTTCTTTCAAGCAACCTGACTTCTAGCGTAGCTTCAAGCTCACTCACCTTTCTGCTTACGGTGCTTGATGGCATGTTAAGCAGCTTAGAGGCCTTTATAAAACTGCCTTGCTTAATCACCTCAACAAATATTGCAATATTATTGTAATTCAATACGCCTCCGTATGTCCCAAATATGGGATTCATGATTCTAAATTCGACTGTTTTTATCTACGTTTTGGGATGATAACATTATTTAGAAATCAACCACTGGAAAATTATTATGAAATTACCTCTATTTATTTCTACCTTAACTTTAATGTTATCAGCGACTACGGTGATGGCTAATGACTTATCTAGCCTATCAACGAGCATAAGCTCTCATGGCAATACACCACTTAAGCTTTACGTGCTTGACTGCGGTCGGATTGATGCACGGGATTTATCGTTATTTAACCCTAATATCAAAAAAGGCACCTTCAAAGCGTTAGCTAATCCATGTTATTTAATTCAACATGAAAAAGGTTTGTTGTTGTGGGATACCGGGCTTAGTGATCAATTATATGGTCTAAATAATGGCATAGAAGTGATGGATGGCGCATTTAACATGTCGGTGGTAAAAACCCTTGCCAGCCAGCTAGATGAAATTAAAGTAAAACCGACAGACATTAATTACTTAGCGTTCTCACATTTACATAATGATCACACCGGTAACGCCAAGTTATTCATGGATGCAACGTGGTTAATGCAAGAGCCAGAGCACGCTATGGCCCACAGTGAACATGCAAAAAATTACGGTTATAGTCCTCAGGATTATATATTGGACAAAAAGGTCAACATCACTAAGTTGACAGGTGATCATGATGTTTTCGGCGATGGCTCAGTGGTCATTATAGCGACGCCTGGTCATAGCGCCGGCCACCAATCGCTGTTTGTTGATCTACCTAAAACAGGGGCGGTGGTGCTGTCTGGAGATTTGTATCACTTTAAAGAAAATCGCGACAATTATGCTATGCCAGGATGGAATAACAAAAAGCAAACCATACACTCTTTTGCTTTAGTCGATAATATTTTAGATCAAACCCAGGCTGCTCTATGGATACATCACGACCTAGATGAATTTTCTGCACAACAGAAATCACCTTATTTTTATCAATAATCTCCATACAGGGATTTGGCTGAAGAATGAATTTCAGCCTAATCCTCTACAGAGACTCACAACATACAGACTTGAAGATCTGGGACAGGCACTTTTAAGATCTAATGTTTTTTAATTATTAGTCTTTATCTCTTATATTTTGATCATTATTAGATAAATGACGCTGAATATTCGCAAATAATATTTTGTGTGAAGCGGTTTTTTTATCTATGATGACCGTTAACTGCAGTGATAATCGCTAATTGTGTGGTATAGCATAGTTATAAAATAACTTAAGCCATTACGTTCATTAAGACTGGGCAGGTAATGCTTATTCTTTGCTGCAGAAAACCACATTGAAACTTGAATTATGAAAGGCGCTATTTTGAAAACAGTGATGAGAATACTACTATGTTTAGTTGCACTTTTAGCCGTTACCGCTGGTGCTGAAAAAGTAATTATGGTGCCGCAGGAAGTTGAATTCTTGCAGGGTTTTGGTTTTAGCGTAGAGTTGATTGTTGGTTTTGGCATAGTGCAAATTCTTGGTGCTCTACTACTGGCGATACCTAGAACAACTTTGCTGGGTTTGCTGATTTCTGTACTAGGTTACGCTGTCTCTTCTGCACTAATCTTTGTGGATGGCAATTATGGGTTTGCTTTCATGTCGATTTTTCCGATTGCCATTATCGTCTCCTTATATTTATATACTCGAAATGCTCTTAACAATGCTCTAACCATAACAGGGCCAACATAAGCAGTGATTTGGGGCATCAATAACTTATATGAAAAACTAATATGAGATGCTCACTTTTTCTAACCACTAAACATCGACAATATAGTTAATTTCACTAACGACATTATGATTCTTAGAGAAAATAACAGCTTCACATAAGACCACACTACAGGGCCACCAGCTCCCTGGTATGGTCGCCGCTGTGATTTACTAAATTGGCGAGTGGAGCGACAGACAGTCTTTATGCTCCCGACAAAGCCCAGTGCCTGCATCCATGTAAGCATCATCGAGAATGATCCAGGACTAGGCATGCAACATCACCACCGGTATAGCCTACTACCTTGGAGATCTGCGTTGCAGTGCGTACAGTAAGACATTTATCCTGAGCAAAGTCTGAATGCTAATAATAACTAGAGTTACTGGAAAATTGCTTATGATAGATGGGTGCCCCAAAGGTGCTGCGTTTATGTTAATTGCTGATGGAGAGTTTCAGCCATTTAGTGAAGCATTGTGGGCAAGATCTTGATTGCTGATTTAAAGGGCTGCTTTAACTTATAATGCTATATACTACAACGATCTAGAAAGACTTTAAATTTAGTACCTAGGCAGAATTCTGGATTAGAGCTATTAAATAATTTGTTGAAAACCACCGCTACTCACGCATCGATCACTGAGTTCGAACGGGTCTGATCAAAAAGTTGTCATACTAAGGATGGATAATGCAGTCGCAAAACCCCGTACCAGAAATACCGCCGAGACCAACATCGCTACTTGAATATTTATCCCCCTTTGGGGTGATATCAACCTCTGAGTTTATCTACCGATTATTGTCATTTGTAGGCCTATTGTTTTTGTCGGTGATAGTATTTATTTGGTCTTCAAACTTGATCACTTATCTTGAACAAATCAAACAGCAGGATGCGGCATCATTCGTCTATCCATTGGTTGGAGTGATAGCATTTTTATTGTTATGGTTCTTGCTGTCGACTCTAACCAAAGAATATCGCACCTCTGGCATGCCAATACCTTTCATTTTTGCTTTATTGACTTATATATTACCTTTCATCTTTATTTTCAGATTCCTGCTGTCTTCAAAGAAAAAGCGTGCGATGAATAGTGCACGCGCTATCAGGCAGGCAGAATACCGAAAAAGTCAAAAAGGGCAGCCAAAGAAAAGTAAAATTTTGGACAGAGATTAGGAAAACCAATAAGGGCGCCAATTAAGGGACTGACCTTTTTACGACCACTGAGCAGGGAGGATAATGGTGTCAGATCTTGCCTTTTGCCCTTAAAGTCAAAAGACAAGACCCCTCTCACTTGCTTTTTTCGTCATTCGTGTTTATTTACTCTTTTGTCACTCATCATTTTCTCTTTATGCTTCTAGAGAAGTGCTTAGGGAAGTAGGTCACTAAATGGTATTTGTATTTCGGTGATATATTTCGCTGGGTTACCTTTAAACAACATGCCCGGGCCTTTTATATAAACTTCTCTGCTTGGTGTTGTAGGCGTATGACCACAAGCTTTTATATGTTGAAATATTTTTGCGTAACTTACACCAATATCTTCATAAGGGCCTACATGCAATAAGGTGTAATAATGACCACCAGGCAGCTTTTTAAAAACAATGCTGCTGTCTTTGCCTCTCAGTTTGTTGCTGACAATGCTTTTTACCGGCAAGCAAGACTCTAACGTTGCTATTTCTTTGTATTCGCTATCAAAATATAAATTAAAAACTGTTCCGGTAACGTGGCGACCAGCAGTACGATATAATTTCCCAATCGCCTTGCCTGTATCACTGTATTGTCCTTGCCACGTTTGAGTAATTACTTCAATGTTTGGCAATTGTTTCAGCGTTACTTCATTAGTATTAGTCATTATTTTTTTCGCCTCTTTTTCTTTGGTTAGAATAAAGTCGATTGCCGAAGAAACGTTATTTAGGCTGGAAATATCTTGGATGATTTTTGCTTGTTTATCCGCAAGTACACTCATTAAATCTGCGTCATCATTGATGTTATTTAACACATCTTTAATTTCAACCAAGCTAAACTGCATTGCTTTTAAGGTTGAAATTACATGCGCGAATTCAATTTCTCGATTAGCGTAATATCTATAGTTTGTGCTTTCATCAATAAACGATGGCGTTAGCAAACCTTTATCGTGATATACACGCAGCGCTTTAACGGTAATATTTGTGATGCGAGAAAACTCACCAATTGTGTACATTTACTGCCCTCAACATTCTTCTAATAATCGTACTCGGTTCCAACAATAAGGCCTCCCCTAAGGGGAGAGTCAATCACTGTTAGTGAATAGCTAGCTCAACGTTTGTTTATTCAATGTCAGCTAAGCTCACTGATTTTACTGATAGCAAAAACCAATGGGTCAGAGTGGATTGATATTCATTTGGTAACTGCTCTGACCGTGCCTCGTGGTTAAACTCTTGCCATTCTCTAGTACTTAACGTCTAATAACAATCCGTTACATAAACGGTAATTTTCCTACGGAGTAAATCTTTAAATCTTTGGGACAGGCACTTTTAAGGCTAATATTTTTTTAATTAAATCTTTGGGACAGGCACTTTTAAGGCTAATATTTTTTTAATTATTAGTCTTTATCTCTGATATTTTGATCATTTTTAGATAAAGCACGCTGAATATTCGCAATCAGCTACCAAGCCACTAAGTCCCTTGTATTGCCGCCGGAGCGATTTGCTAAATTGGCGAGTGCAGCGAGAGGAAGTCGTAGATATCAATTTACTCTGGCCCCGTTGATTAACCGCATTGATTATAGCGGTGTATATTGTTAATTAGACTAATCTCCTACCCACCATTTTTGTTAGAGGACATCATGTTATTACTGAAACATGTACTATTATCGATGACTTTGTCTCTTTCTTTTGTTGCTCAGGCAAAATCCTTGCAGATAGCGATAGGGTCTCAACTGCCACCCTACGTATTGGAGCAGATGAGTGCCGGCATGGAAGTCGATATCATCAGAGAGGCGTTTAAAGTAAAGGGCCATACGGTCAGCTTTCAATTTGTCCCTAACCTGCGATTGTTAAGAAAACTACTGAACGAAAAGCTGGATGGCACTGCGGTAAACTCAAGTTATGACATAGCTAAAGAAATCAATATGCCTATTTATAATTCCGATACGACAATTATTTACCATAACTTCGCCATCGCTTTTGCTTATAAAAACTTCCAGATTCAATCGGTAAATGATCTGGTTAACAAGCGAGTACTGGGCTTTCAAAACGCCATTAAGTACTTAGGTTCTGCGTATGCTGCTATGGCAGTCAACAATGACGACTATAGAGAACATCCGATACAATCTCTTCAGGTTAAACAGCTATATGCGGGCAGAATTGATGTGGTAATCTCAGAAAAAAGAATTTTTAATTACTGGAAAAATCATGCGGAGTCAGAGGGATACCTGTTCCGTAAAAATATAAACAAGAAGCTCAAATTCCATAATATATTTGAAGCCTCTCATCGAAATGTTAAATTTGTCGATCGAAGTACAAGGGATGATTTTAATCAGGGATTGAGGATAATCAAAGAAAACGGGTTGTATCAGGCTATTATTAAAAAGTATGAAAACATTTAACGCTTAGGAATATAATTTGGAACAGATATGAACGCTCATCGGCATTATAGCGGTGTATTTCACAGGGGCGAGGTCAGGTCTACCCTTTATGAATGTTGGGGCAAAAGGATAGACCTGAATCCAGATTTCCAGCTCATTTCAAACCTAAACGCTTAGCAAGGCGGTGTAAATTACCACCATCTAAGTGTAAACTGCGCGCGGTGTGCGCCCAATTACCCTTTGATTTTTGCAACCTCCCCTGGATAAGCTGACGCTGAAAATCTAAGGTAGCTTGGTGTAAACTCAGCTGATTATCAACCTTTAGCACTGGCCTGTGTGGCGGCTGGAGAGACACATTAACCGCTAGATTAAAATGCTGCGTGGTCAATGTACATTCGCCTTGCATACTGATCGCCAAGTCTGCTTTGGCGATAATTGAGGCGCGATAAATACTGTGTTCTAGCTCACGGACATTACCCGGCCAGTGATACTGCTGTAATAACTCTAGCGCATCAGCCCGTAGTATTAAGGTTTGCAATCCCAACTGTTGACGGCTTTTCTCGACAAAAAACGCTGCCAGCAAAGGGATATCCCCGTCACGCTCTCGCAGTGGCGGTACGATCAAAGGGAAGACACTTAAGCGATGAAATAAATCGGCTCGAAAGCGCCCTTCTAGTACTTCCTTTTTTAAATCTTTGTTAGTGGCCGCAACGATGCGCACACTCACTTTTAAATTACGATCATCGCCGATGCGCTGAATATCACCGTATTGAATAACGCGGAGCAATTTAGCTTGAATGGCTGGTGATAACTCGCCTATTTCATCTAAAAATAAAGTCCCGTGATTAGCGGTTTCAAATTTACCTTTTCGATGGCTAATCGCCCCGGTGAAGGCACCTTTTACATGGCCAAAAAGTTCACTTTCCGCCACTGATTCCGGTAGTGCAGCGCAGTTTAAATAAACTTGTGGTCCTGAATGTCTAGGTGATAACTGATGTATTTGCTGTGCGACTAGCTCTTTTCCCACCCCAGTCTCACCTAAAATCAATACATGCAGCTCGGATCCAGCGGCTATTTTTATCTCACGTTGTAAACTCTTTAACTGCGGAGATGAACCAATCATATCCGTGGTTAGATTGGGGCCCTGATCATTAACATTCACCTGACCGGTATGACTTTCTAATTGCTGCATAATCAAAGCGTTATTTAGCGAGGCTGCGGCTAATGCACTTAAAGTACGCAGCTCTGCGTCGCTTATTTGATCAAACATGCCAGGCTTAAAACCATCGATAGTTAACGCACCGATCAGCACACCATTAGCCATCAAAGGCAATCCAATACACGAGTGTACTTTTAGTGAGTGCTGATTGGGAATGAGATCATCATAGGGGTCAGGTAAGTCACTGTCGGCGGGAAAACGCACCACATCTCCAGCCCTGGCGATGATTTCCAAGCGGGGGTGTTGTGCGATATAAAACACCTTAGCTAATACCTGCTCACAGAGACCGTTGATTGCCAATGGCTTAAATTGATCATTATTAAATAGCAACAACGCACAGGCATCACAGTCTAATAGCTGATTGATGGTATCGAGTAATTTGCGATAGCGATCTTGAGGCGACAAGCCCGAGCTTAAATCTAGGGCGACAGCCGTTAAGGTTGAGGCATCTAATAACATGCGAATTTTCACCACTCTATAATTGTTTGTCATTATGACAAGCAGCTGTCATTTAGACAATATATTATAGTGTCTTAATGACAAAGAAATTACCCTAAACCCCGTATTAGCTTAGCTTTTTTGTTGGCACACCACTTGCTTCTACCCAGTTAAGCGACTCCATTTTAGCCCAGCCGGTCAAGACGGAGCATTGCTTTTAAATGAAATTTGTTCTATTGCTTAAGGATCTGTCATGTTAAAAACAAAGACAATCATTTGGGGCTTGGTACTGGTATGTATCAGCTCTTTTGGTGTTTTGCTCTCATTGGGAAGCGATGTCTATCGAGAGGCACCACCACTGCCCAACCAAGTCGTAACTGCCCAGGGTAATACCGTATATAGTTACGACGATATCGATCAAGGCCAACTTGCCTGGCGCTCTATGGGCGGCCACCAATTGGGCTCTATTTGGGGGCATGGCTCCTATGTCGCGCCGGACTGGACGGCTGATTGGATTCACCGTGAAGCGCAAGCCTGGCTAGAAATGGCTGCACAAGAGCGTTTCAACAGCCCTTTTGAGGCACTCAACAGTGGTGACCAAGCTTTATTAGAGCAGCAGTTACGCGATGAAATAAAGCCTAATAACTACAGTGTAGACACCGGCGAGATTATTATCAGTGAACGACGTGCTAAAGCGATAAACGTTGTTTCTGACCACTATGTATCACTGTTTGGTAACGACCCTGCTACCGCGCAATTACGTATTGATTACGCGATGAAAAACGATACGCTAAGTACTGTTGAGCGCCGTGAGAATTTTTCCGCCTTTATCTTTTGGACTGCTTGGGCGGCGGTCACCAATCGCCCCAATGATACTTATACTTACACCCACAATTGGCCACATGATGCGCAAGTGGGTAATACCATGACCTCCTCATTAATGGTTTGGTCGATCCTAAGTGTCTGTGGACTCATTATGGGCATTGGTGCATTGATTTGGTATCACGCGTCATTGCGTCACGAACCTTCTGCAGAGGTACCGGTAAACGATAGCTTATTTAGCATCAAAACCTCACCCTCACAAAAAGTGGCTGGGTTATTTTTTATCACCGCTATCGGCCTATTTTTAGTGCAAATACTGTTAGGGGCCGTCACTGCGCACTACGCGATTGAAGGACAAGCTTTTTACGGATTCAACTTATCTAAATGGCTACCTTACTCACTTACCCGCACTTGGCACACTCAGCTAGCGGTATTTTGGATTGCAACCGCTTGGCTGGGAACGGGTCTTTACATCGCCCCTGCTCTGTCAGGTCACGAACCTAAATATCAGTGGCAGGGAGCACTGTTCTTATTAGTAGCACTGGTGATCATTGTCGTGGGTTCAATGACCGGAGAATGGTTTGCCATCCAGCAAAAACTTGGCTTAAACATTAGCTACTGGTTTGGTCATCAAGGTCAGGAATACATCGATTTAGGGCGTTTTTGGCAATTGTTCTTAATGGTCGGTTTAATCATCTGGCTGGCCTTAGTGACCCGTGCTATGTACCCTGTACTAGGCAAAAAGAACGATCAGCGCCCGGTCGTATGGGTCCTGTACCTCTCTTGTGTCGCGATTGGTGGCTTTTATCTAGCGGGCCTTGCCATGGGTCAGCATACTAACTTAGCGATCGCTGAATACTGGCGTTGGTGGGTTGTTCACCTTTGGGTTGAAGGCTTCTTTGAAACATTCGCTGTTTCCGTTACTGCTTTGCTGTTCGTACGCTTAGGTTTGATTCGCTCTAAATCTGCAACATCAGCGGTATTATTTTCAACCTTGATATTCCTAACAGGCGGCATAATAGGTACCACTCACCACTTGTATTTCACCGGCACCACCAGCTCAATGATTTCTTGGGGCGCGATGTTCTCAGCGCTTGAAGTAGTACCTTTGGCGATCATCGGCTACGAGGCCATTGAAACCTATCGTCTACGTAAATCACAACCATGGGTTTCACGTTATCACTGGGCAATTATGTTCTTCATCGCGACTGCTTTTTGGAACTTAATTGGCGCTGGCGTCTTAGGGTTTTTGATTAATACGCCGATCTCGCTCTACTTTATTCAAGGATTAAATACCACCGCCTCTCATGCACACGGAGCGTTCATGGGTGTTTACGGTAACTTAGGCATTGGCTTGATGCTCTTTTGTCTAGTGGGTATCAGTAAGCGTATTGGCTGGAACGACAAACCGTTAAAGTGGGCATTTTGGTCTCTCAACATTGGCTTAATGGCCATGCTGGTAATGTCTTTATTACCGGTCGGTATCATTCAGTTCTTCGCTTCCATTGATGTAGGATACTGGTATGCACGCTCTCCAGCAGTCTTACAAAGTGACTTAGTGCGCAGCTTGGTTTGGAACCGAGTGTGGGGAGATGTCATCTTTGGCTTCGGCGGATTGTGTATTGCCTACTTCATCTGGGGCTTAATTAAAGCCAGCTTTACCAGCAAATCAACAACGGACGAATTAGCAGGACCAGTCACGTCTTAAGTAAGCTCCTCATAAAAACGCAAGGCTCATTGATTTGAAATGACCTTGCGTTTCTTGTAATAAAGTAGCATTGCTTCTTCGCTAATAATTTTATTCAACTTAGCTATTTGTGCCTCTGCTACTTTAAATCTCGATGTAATCTTCTCACGTTTATTAGCGCCTATCTGAGCGGCCGTCAATGTAGTGAATCGTGGAGGTGTTTTTAGGTAATAGTAGGGTGGGATTTTTATGCACAGGACGGAACAGATAATCATATCAGGGCTTGCCTTTTGCCCCAAAGTCAAAAGAAAAGACCTGATACTATGTCTCTGATTCGGTTTACCTACGCGGGTATTTTAGCTACGCTAACTGGGAAATTCCGATCAAGGGAGCTGATTTTTTATTGAAAGCCGCGGTAAAAAGTAACGGTCTCAAATATCTCATCAAGTCACTGATTCAGCTATTAGAGTATACGCCGCAAGTCGCAACTCGATTTTTCACTGGCTGTTACCCCTTGTCCCCAACAGTGACGATAGATGAAACCATCGCGGTTGAACTCAAAGATCAACTCACTATCGTACTGTTCCAACACTCCCTCCCCCTCATAACCAAATCGATAAATATCTCCACTGTGGCGTAATAAAACATGTTGCGTCAGTGAGGCCAGCTGAGTCATATATACGCTGATCACCGTGGAGCTAAACTCATCCTGAGTAATAATTCCCGATTCCTGATGCAGCGTCTCATGGTTAGTTTGGCCGGTCGCAATATAGTTGTAACTATAACTGCCACTTTCACCAATAGGTTCAACGTTAAAGGTGCCAATAAACTGCTCGCCGAGGTGATTAACACCTTCGCCACGGTATAAGGTAGATTTAAAATTCATAGTTGATACTCCATCACATTCATACTTTTTCCTCGAGGGAGCAGGCATGCTCTTTAAATATTTATTTTTAATCAACTCTCTTCAAAATGAAAGCCCAGAAAAAAGAGACGTTATCTTAACGTATTAGAAGTAATTAATCATCGCTGTAAACATACTCCAACGCGGTTGTACATCAAGCAGTAAGGCGGAACAACTAGATTTGGCACCCATAATAACCAATATGGCAACGAGCCAAGATGCTCTAGCTATGAAGGTAATTTATCACTTCTATGAACACCCCTCTAGCTTCAAATAAAAATAGCCTGTCCGCTATTATCTCATCAGCCCCTCTGTTTTTATGACGATAATAATGCCTTGAGCTGTTCTATAATTTCAGCTTTTAGTGCCACAGCAGCGTTTGATAAAGGCCGGTTAGTCGCGCTGATTAACTGTATCGATTCACTGATTATCGGGCGAAAAGGACGAAAGACAATATCGTGCTGCGTTTGAGAGGCTTGCACATGCTGTAAGCTAATCCCATCGATCAATGTCACCCCGCACTGCTCGGCGACAAATGCCAAGGCATTTAAACTGCCATTCACCTCTATTCTAGGGTTGAAATTCAATTCAGCCGCTTGGTAACTTGCCTGTAATGCTTGGTAGGTCTGCGTGGCAGGACTGAGAGTTATCCAATTTTCATTTTCTAACAGTGCCGGGGTGAGAATGGCGTGATGAGCAGCGGGGTGCTTTTTGTGGATTGCGCAATAACAGGGCAATATGAACTCTTGGCTTTCGTAGCGAGTGGCGTTGTAGCTTTTATCAACAAAGCCCAGTTCAAATTGGCCTGAGGCAACCCCGTCGCAGATTTGACTGGAACTAAGTACCTGAATACTTATTTTTAATTCCGGGTATTGCTGGTAATAATGACTCAATATCTTAGGTAAAAAACTGTGGGTAGGGGCAAAGATGCTGGCGATGGTCAGCTTGTTAAATTGGCCAAAGCGCGCTTTATCGAAACTATCCTCTAAACGTTTAACACTGTTTAAAACCCGGAGCGTTTCACGGTGTAAGTAAGAGGCTTGCGCGGTTGGGTTGAGTCGCCCATTGGCACGAAAAAAAAGCTGGTAGCCTAAAGTTGTCTCGAAATTAGCGAGCATTTTACTGGCAGCAGGCTGACTAAAACTCAAACGATCCGCCGCCTGAGATATTTTACCTGTCACCATAATTTCATGAAAAAGTTGCAGTTGTTTTAAGTTCATCGTTTTTTAAAATGCTCTAGGTTCATTTCTGTATAACCCTGGGTTATGAATATATGAAAAACATTCAATATTTTATCTTTTTCTAATGACTATAATCAATTAAAAATAGCATCGATTCTTCTAGGACTCTGTAGCATGGCAACCCAACCGACATACTCAAACACCCCTTTTTGGCATCAAATATTCGATGCCCCGTTTAAGACACTGCCCTTAGAGGAACTTTCCCAGCACTTAGACGTGATTGTGGTGGGCTCTGGCTTTACTGGTTTATCAGCCGCTTTAACACTGGCCCGCGCCGGTAAATCTGTGGCGGTGATAGAGGCCAATGATCTCGCCAGTGGTGCCAGTTCACGAAATGGTGGTTTATTGGGCCCGAGCTTTCATAAATTAGGTTTAGCAGGGTTAGAGAAAAAGTTTGGCCGCGAAACGGCGGATGAGCTACTTAAAGAAAGTTTACGCGGCTTTAATTGGTTGCTGAAATTTATAGAAACAGAGTCCATCGAGTGCGATTTAAAACATTGTGGACGTTTTAGGGGAGCGCTGAAAGAAAAGCACTTTAGCAAAATGTGCCAACAGGCAGAATCACTGGCAGCTAAACTCGATTATCCAATCGAGATAATCAGCAAATCCCAGCAGCACACAGAAGTTGGCTCTGATAAATATCACGGCGGTGTGGTTTACACGAAGGACGCCTCCCTACATCCAGCAAAATTGGTTAATCAATTAATTGAGCGGTGTCAGGATGCGGGAGTCAGTTTTGTCTCTCACGCCAAGGTCCGTGATATTAGCCAAACTTACGCTGGATTTAAAGTTCAAATTGAACAGCGTTGCGTTGAGGCGAGTGCGGTGCTAATTGCGACCAATGGTTATACTGGTAATCTAACCAGACCTTTGAAAAAACGTATTTTACCGATTCGCTCGTCGATGATAGCGACCCCACCGCTGCCCAAAGAGCTGATTGACAGTGTCTCCCCAAAGCAGCGCTCCCACGGCGGCACCGACCGTTTAGTCTTTTATTATCGCACTTCTCCCGATGGTCAACGCTTGTTATTCGGTGGCAGAGCGTTGGCTTATGCAGATAAGCCTGACGAATATTATCATTTTTTACGTAAAAACATGGTCTCTTTATTCCCGCAATTACAAGGTGTGGCTATTAGTCACGCATGGTCGGGTTTAGTGGCTTATAGTTTTGATCACATTCCCCACTTAGGACTTAACAATGGTCTGTATTATGCGATGGGGTATTGTGGCTCAGGAGTGGCAAGGGCTAACTATTTAGGTCATAAAATTGCGCTAAAAATGTTAGGTGAAAATGGGGATACTGTTTTTGATCAATTTGAGTTCCCCACCAAAGCTTTATATAACGGCCATCCTTGGTTTATGCCAGCCGTGTTACATTGGCACAGTTTAGCGGATAAGTTGGGGCTCTAAGCACCCCAACAACCCACTGCAAAGATGGCTGCCATGGCAATATTCAATCACAACCAACCGACCGACCGCCTATGGGGAGCCCGCAGCAACTGACGAGTGGATAATGCTACAGACACGGCATTGCACTGGGCCCGCCCTGCCAACTCGCCTCTAGGCCTATGCCTCATAGGATGCTGTTGCTCATCAGCTCGCAGTTATATTAGCGGCTTCTCATAGACTAAACCTCAAGGTTAAGCCCTTGCCATTCGCTAGTCGTTAACGTTTAATAACAGTACCTTGAATACACGATGATTTTGCTACTGAGGGCTTTTACCTCATTAGCTCATGCCACACTGGGCGCACACAAGGCCAACCAAGCCGACATCCACATGTTGCTGACGGCGTTATGTTTTAGGATAGACAATTGAATATTAAAAATACAATTTTAGGGATGTTAGTCGTATTAGTTATTTCTGGCTGTTCGGCTCAACAAGTCGGTCAAGCTGTATACGATGGAGTGAAGGCGACTGAGTGTACTAATAAAACTGGAAATTCTTTCTGTAACCCATCAAAGAATTCAAATGGATATTAATTGTATTACGCTGCTCGGCTAATTAATTTCCACTCTATTGCGGCCGTTCTCTTTGGCTCTATAGAGCGCAGTATCTGCCCGTTCAAAACTATCAGCCATCTTCTTATCTTGATCGGTTACTTTAGTGGCGCCGATAGAAACCGTAATGGTAATATTATTATGTTTAAATTTAAAAGGGATAGCCTGTATTTTTATACGGATACGATTGAGAATTGCCGCCAAGGTTTCTCTATTGCTATCGGGCACTAATATAACGAACTCTTCGCCACCGAAGCGGGCCACAAACTCACTGCTTCTCAGTGATTTATTGATTGCTGCCGCTATTATCCTAAGGGTTTTATCGCCCGCATTGTGACCAAAGTTATCGTTAATATCTTTAAAATTATCGATATCGACCACCGCTACCCATAACGATAAATCATGCTCTAAGGCGAAATCAAACTCCGTACTAAAACGTTCGTCAAGTGCTGCCCGATTAGGTAATTTAGTTAAAGGGTCTTCAAGGCTGAGTTTCTTTTGCTTATCTAACAACGTTTTGTATTGGGTCGTCTGGGCCTCAACGATGTCTAATTTCTTTTGCATTTGCACAAATTGAGCGATCAATTTATCGTATTCATCTTGATCAAACTGTTGTTTTTGAAGCATCGCTTGGATAAGACTTTTAACGCTATGCTCAATGGCTAACACCGGTTGCGACTTACTCTTTATCTCTGCGACCGAGCAGGTAATATCATTAATATTACTCGACATGAAAGAGTCCCAAATCTTGCGTTTACTGAACGAGTTATTATTAAGTGCCGTTGACTCAGTCACTACACCCTGCACGGTATTTAAGGCTAAATTTAGGGTGACAAAAAATTCAGCGGACGCAGATTTCTCTTTATTGATACAGTGTAACAAAAAGGCGATTAGTGCTTCGAAATTGCTGAAGAGCCCCGACGTTGTCTGTACCGCGGCCAATGAGACAGACAATTCATTTAATCTGGGACGCAAACTTGTATCTAGCTGGATGTCCTTGTACAAGTTAGTTAAATTTAATTTACTGTCATTGATTAATTGCAAATCACTGCTATATTTTTCATCTAATTGTCGATGTATATTTGTCACCGCCGCTTGATAGTGGCCTAGCACTTGCTGCATTTTTTGCACAACATGCGAGCAATTGGTTTCGCCTATCACCGACTCTGGCTCGATCGGGATATCGACGACTTTTTTAGAACCAACTTCAAGCGCAAAAAGTTGCTGATTGACCTCCTCTAGATCGGCTGTCGACTGGTCGAATTTTTGGTTTAATTTAGCCCGTAATGACCGAGCGTTATTTAACTGCTCTTGGGTGATTTCCGCTGAGCCATGTTGTTCAAATGAATTGAGCAGCAACAACATTTCGTCGTCCAAAGATTTATCATAGCCCTGACAAACCGAATAAACTTCACGCAGTAAATCAATTAACATTCTTCAACCTCTCAAAACTCTACTTGCATTTTTGTACAAATCATCTCCAGCAGATAAGATGCACCGACTCATCAAATTTAACAGTACCAAGGATAGCTTAAAGCATAGCATAACAATGACTAAGCGGGACTTGCCGATAGGGCATATTACTAAGCTTAGGCACTTTTCTTACCTTATTGCGCCACGTTTGTTGTGTCCTTTGTTGATTAAAAATTTAGCATAAAAGTGTGGTAGTTTTGGACATAGATGATGAGTCCCTGATGAGACGCCATTAATCGATTGTTACCCATGATATAAGTGTACCAGTGACTTTTTCAGTAGCATTTACTCGAAAAGCATAACGTCAACCACTCTTGAGAAACATTCAGTTTCACTAATTTTCTTTGATAAAAAACAATTGCTTGATCAGCATTTAGGGTTAGAATATAAATCTAACGGCATCATTACCAATGCGGTTATTTTTTAGGAGATGCTGTTTTGAAGCCTTTATCTGTCGTATTGCAGGCCTATCTCGGAGCCACACAGCGCTGGCGGTTATTCTTGGCAGTGCATGTATCGTTGCGACTGCTGGCACTGGCGCTGATTGCACCCTTGCTCGGCACATTGATCAACCTTGGTGTCTCCTTTTCCAGCCAATCGGCGTTGACCGATCAGGATATCGCACTGTTTGTGCTGTCACCGATTGGTTTCGTGCTATCGGTGGTGCTTCTCAGCATTGTACTGGCTGCCGAGGTAACCGGTTTTGCGGTAATGGCCGCCTCCCTGCAATTTGAGCAAGCCAGCCGTTGGCAGACCGCGCGGGTAGCGCTATTGCTGGTGCTCAAGAAGCTCTATGTGCTGGCGTTCTTCATTGGTCTATTGTTATTGCGAATCCTGCTGTTGGCAGCACCGTTCGCGATGGCAGGGCTGCTAGTGGCCTGGTGGTTGCTGACTGAATTCGACATCAATTATTACCTCACCTATCATCCGCCAGCTTTCAAACTGGCCGCTGGCCTGATCGCCCTGCTGGCGTTGGCGCTCGGACTACTGCTATTACAACGACTCTCGGCCTGGGCACTGGCCCTGCATCTGGTGCTTTTCGAGGATCAATCGCCGCGCAGTAGTTTTTCCGCCAGCGCTCTGCGCATGCGCGGGCATCATTTCAAGCTGCAACTCGAGCTGTTGGCCTGGTTTAGCCTGCGGGCCTTGCTGGCCGCTGCACTGGCAGTCACAGCGGGTTGGATTATCGCCGTGATGCCGGTCGGAGCCGACACCAGTATGATCCAAGTACTATTATTGTCACTGCTGGTGATGCTGCTCTGGGTGATTTTTGATGCGATGCTCTCCTCGATAGCCGTGGGCGCATTGGCGCTGTTATTACAGCGCCATTTTACTGGCGAACATCCGCCTTTGCCAGATAAAATGCCCGCAACATCGGGCCTGAGACCAGGCCTATTGGCCTTTGCCGGACTGGCTTTGATGCTGGCTGGGTTGTCACTGTGGTTGGGGCAGGCCCTGTTTGACGGGGCTAAGTCCAAGGATCAAATCCAGATAATTGCCCATCGTGGGGCGGCCGGTAGTCGACCTGAAAATACCACTGCCTCGATCGAAGAGGCGCTGGCACAGGGCGCTGACTGGATTGAAATCGACGTCCAGGAGAGTGCCGATGGCCGCATTGTGGTCATGCATGACGCCGACCTGATGAAACTGGCCAAGGTCAATCTGCAGATCCACGCCAGCACCCTGCAAGAATTACAGCAAGTTGATATCGGCAGCTGGTTTGACCCCCGCTATGCGGATCAGCGCATCCCACTGCTTAGGGATGTTTTGGCGCAGGTTAAAGGCCGCGCTAAACTGTTGATCGAGTTCAAACAGTACGGCTATGATATCGACTTAGAAGGACGTACGGTACAGTTGATCGAGGCGGCGGATATGAGCGATGAGATTGCCTTTATGTCGCTCAAATACCCATCGGTGCAAAAAGTAAAATCCCTGCGCCCCACTTGGCGGGCGGGTATTTTGGCAGCGACTAAACTGGGCTATCTAGCCGGGCTTGATGGCGATTTTGTGGCGGTGCGGGCCGAGATTGCCAGCTCCAAACTGATTGCGTCAATCCATGCGGCGGGCAAGGATATCTATGTTTGGACAGTGAACGACCCTCTGCAGATGTCCAAAATGATCTCGATGGGGGTGGATGGGCTGATCACTGATGAACCGGGACTGGCACGCGAAGTGCTGCGGATACGGGCCGGGTTGAATACCCCCGAGCGTATGGTGCTGTGGCTAGCCGATGAACTAGGTCTCGATCTTAACCCCAAGGAGTATCGAGATGTCAGCCCTTAGATTTGCCATAGCCACGCTGGCTTTGGCTGGCCCTGTCGCAGCGCAAGAATTGGATCAATTGGGCCGCCAGTTTGAACTGGCAGCTCATGCGGCCTTGATGCATCAGGTGGAGCAGGCAACTGCGCCAGCCCCGTTTACCACCGATGGTTGTAGCGGTGGCTTATCTGCCTCTTGGCAAAGCGTGGCGGCGTATTGGCCACAATTCGCCGCAGAGTACAAACAGCACCCGCCGTTTGAATCTTGCTGCATTACCCATGACCGGGCTTATCACAATGCCGGCTCAGCACATAGTGTCACTGCCAGTTACACTGCACGACTGACGGCGGATCAAGCGCTGCAAGCCTGTGTGATCTCGACGGGTAAGGCCCGACAGAGTGAGTTGGCTGCCAAATACAAGGTCAGCGAGGCACAGGTCGACACAGCTTACCAACTATTGGCCAGCAGTCTGTATTATTCGGTAAGATTCGGCGGTGGGCCCTGCAGTGGCTTAAGCTGGCGCTGGGGCTATGGCTATCAGCAATGCTGGATCGGTAAAAATCTGACCTGGGACAACTACTTTTTATCGCCAGGCAGCTCAGATTAGAGCGAGAAGCTAAAACCAGCGGCTAACGGTGCCAGTGTGCTACGTTGGTTGGGGCGGATGATAATACTGTATGATCAGGCCTCGTAATTATGCCCGTTGGGTTCCGCAACATCACTATCGTAAAATTTTTGGATCACTAACTAAATGGCAATTTCCGAGTACGCTTCAAAACTGAGTTTACCCCAGATTAATCCGGGGGTGGTCACCATACTGGAATATCTGGTCATTAAGTTTCCCTATATCAGTGCTCAAATTTGGCAGCAGCGCATCATTGATGGCAAGGTACACTTTCATGATGGCACGCTCATCACGGCACAATCGCTATTCCAGCCGCAGCAACGGGTCTACTATTACCGAGAGGTGACAAACGAGCCCATCATTCCCTTTAAAGAAACCATTATATTTCAGGATCAGCACATTCTCGTGGCGTATAAACCGCATTTTCTAGCCGTCACCCCCGGTGGGATCTATGTCAATGAGTGCTTACAAAATCGGCTGCGCTGCAGCACGGGTATTAAACAATTACAGGCGTTGCACCGTCTGGATAGAGTCACCGCCGGCTTAGTCATGTTCTCGGTCAATCCCGACAGCCGCAATCTTTACCATCATTTATTTAAAACCCGACAAATACACAAAAGTTATCAGGCAATTGCCCAGATTGGTGACAGTGAATGCCGTGTCGGCCAGAGCTGGGAAGTTAAAAATCGTATTGTGCCAGGCGAACCGCGCTTTCGCATGCAGGTGAGTGAGGGCAACGTTAATAGTCACTCGCTGATTAAATGCCTGCAACAATCTGCCCAGCAGGGGTTATTTGAACTCACCCCTATTACCGGTAAAACCCATCAACTGCGGGTGCACATGCAGACTCTCAACATGCCTATACTGAATGACAAATACTACCCAGAGTTACAGCCGCTCTCAGCGGATAATTATGCAGCACCGTTACAATTACTGGCCAAGCAGCTGAAGTTTATTGATCCTGTGACAGCGCAGCCGAGGTGCTTTAATTATGCGGGTAATTTATCGTTATTATAAACAATCAGGACTCGTCATTTCGCTACATTGTCGTATCGAGAAATGGAGCTCTTATACTTCCCCCGGCGAGCAAGCGCGGGGAAAATGCGAGACTTATGAGCGCTTCCCTAAGGCTCATCTGGCACTGGCCCTTTCGCAACAGGTTGTTCGATAGCGGCTTGCGCCGCTCCCATTACCGCCTGTTTAATCTTCTCATTTAGGGGCATATCGCTCAACACTTCGACTTTTACATTGCGCTCAGCCATATGGATGCCGTTGGCTTCGAAGCTATCGCGAATTCTATGGTAGGCCTCGCGGCGGATGACCCACTGCTCTCCTGGTCTGGTCATAAATTTCACCCCCAGCACCATGTTAAATTCTTCCATGCGCCGCACCCCCTGTGATTTGAGGGGTTCGATAAAACTGTGACCAAAATCGGCATTTTCTAACAGCTCTGCACCGATTTTTTTGATCAATTTTTTGACTTGTTTCATATTGGTATCAAACGGGATTCTAAACTCCAGCTTCATAATCACCCAGTCGCGGCTGTGGTTGGTAATCGCTTTGAGTTCACCGAAGGGGATGGTATGCACAGCTCCACGGTGGTGGCGCACTATCAGAGAGCGCACCGACATAGACTCAACGGTACCGCGCAGATCGCCCACTTCTATATACTCCCCGACCCTAAAGGCGTCGTCGATCAGATAAAAGATACCTGAAACCACATCTTTGACTAAAGTCTGGGCACCAAAACCTATCGCTAAACCTATCACCCCAGCACCCGCCAGTAGCGGGCCTATATTAAAGCCCAACGACGCTAAGATACTAAAGCTAACCATAGAGACCAAAGTCACGATTAGGATAGTGCGCAATAGCGGTAACAGTGTCGCCATACGTGCCTCTGGGCCCGGTGCGTGTCCATCTTCCGGTGGTTGATAGTCGGCGAGGCGCTTATCGATATAGGTTTTTGCCCAGACCCAAATTAAATCGGCAATCAGTAGCGCGGCAATCACATCAATGCCTACTTCAAACAATTTATCCGCTATGGTCGGCGAGCTAGAGAGATTAAATATGTTGAAACCCCAGACAATCATCAAACTCATAATGGCCAATACGACTAATACAAACCGGGTCAATCGCCGGGCAATAGGCCGATAGTTATCGTAGGGGCGCGGCTTATTGTCGAGCGACTCTTTAGGATCCACCAGCTCGGCATTTTCAGTAGCTTCGGCGGGAACAATGAAGGCTGCGCTGGTTTGAAACTCATGCTCTGCCTGATCAAACAAATAATCCACCCACACCCGAAACAAGTGAGTTAAGGGAATTAACAGCCCCACAATGATCAAAGATTGCCTCAATAGTGTGATGTCTAACACCCATAAGAGGTAAATGACTATCAAAAAGATCGAGAGGTAAGCTGCCCAAAATTTACCGGCCACCCGCTTTTTGGCTGAGTGAGAGACGGGAATAAAAACTTGATATGTCTGATAAATGGCAATTTGGGCCGCTGCTAACAAGAGCAAATGGTGCATCAGGCTCAACGAGAGAGCCGAGTGAATCAGTCCCTCTCCGGGGATATTGGCTAACAACCGGTCGAAAATATTAGTATTGGCGGTGTTTAGTGTCGCCAAAAAAATTAAAATACTCGCCCACCTATGAACTACCTCGGCTTGTGCATCAGAAAATGGTACTAAACGCAGCTCTTTTAAGCGCGGTGCCAGAAAAAACCTGCTAATAGTAATACCGACTCGCACCATTAAAATGACGATCAGCATCTCTAATACCAGATATTCAACCAGTGGCTCCCAGCTAAATGAGAGGAAGACCCCGATACTGCCACAGGCAAAAAATAGCAATCCGCCAAGCGTGATTAACGCTCTCAGAACAGCGCTGCGAATTTTTTGCTGTAAGGTCCCTGGCTTTTGCAGTTCTAGGCCTAACAACCTATGTCTAGTGTATTGGGCATAGAGCCACTCGAGTCCCGCGCCGACAAATAAGAATATCAACATGTAAGTGACCGCCCGTAACGACTCAGTAGCGGACATCTGTAACTGCCAATTTTCCACAATAAGTTCGGGGGCTTCAGCAATCTGCTCCCAAGCGGCAAACAAGTACTCTTTACGCACTCTAATCTGCGTAAGAAGTAAGCTAAAGTTATCTTTTAAGCCTTCAGCGTCGTTCTCGCTCGCTTCAGTTACCGAAGATTGAAGCAACCACTGCTGTATGTTTGGATCGCTTAACAGTCTTTTAAATTCTGCTATTTGCCGATTGGCATCAGGATCATAAACTTGCTGATTGACCTCAACTGCCGCCATTGTCAGAGAGGCATTCAACAGTAAAATACCCATGAACAAAACACGCAGCAAACTGACAGCACCCGCCTTCAATGCAACACCTATCATGTCGATGCCTCGCTGTGGCTCTGGGTTGCAGATTTATCTTTCTCTTGAGCTGAACTGTGTAAATCTTGCGGTAGTACATCGGCTTTAAGCAGACGCTCTAAATGTATCACTCCCGCACCTGGCTCCACCTGACAAGCTAAACGAGTATCTGCTGTTGAATTCAGTCTTTTCAGCATCGCCAGCTCTAAATCTGCAGCGGGAGACAGAGTACTATCAGATTTTATGATACGTACTCTACAAGTACCGCAACGTCCCTTGCCATGACAGAGGTTGGCGTGCGGGACATCATTTGAAATAGACAATTCAAGCAGTGTCGGCCCAATTTTTGATTTGATCACCACACCGTCGGCGTAGTGAATTTCCACCCAGTCTCGATTTTTTCGCAGCCTGATATAGCGGGCTAACATCACCAGTAGCAGCAGTGCAAAATAACCGATGAAAGCGGACCGCACTACGGACTCAATTTGGGCCACTCTCTCGCCCATTTGCTCAGCGCTAAGCTCAACTTTAGCCGTCGCTGATTGCCCAGTTGAGTCCGCTTGCAACGTTTTTGGATAGGTGGCGCTCTCGTTGACTGAGTAGTTATAGCTGCTGTATTGGCCCTGCGCTTGTACAGCATTATATCTATCCACCGCGTCTCTGCCGGCCTCGACAAACCCCAACAAGGCAAAAGTGGGGATAGCCACCGCCAGTGGATACATAAATGGCGCCGCACCGGCCCACCAGCTTTTTAACCGCAACCAAGTGATTAAGCCGATACAACCGTGGACCCAGACCACCATCAACAGCAATACTTGACGCAGCCCCTCCAGCGGTAAATCAATCCACATGATAGTCAGAAAATCGATAAAATTGGGTTCTAAACCCAGCAGATTTTCCCCCATTTTTATGGCGATAATATGCGGTATTAACAGGGGAATAATTAATAGCGAAGAGATCAGCTGCACCCGATCTTGACTCGACATGCGCAGGGTATTTCTTAAATACAGCGCCCGTAAACCCAGTGAAGTATGAATGATAAAAGATAAAATTAGCGCTAGTTCGAAGGGTAATATACCCCAAATAGCAAAAAAATAAGGTCTGCTCTGCTCTAACAATTCAATAGAGAAAATGCCTAAACTCAGGTTTAACAGGTGCGTGGTGACGAACAAAAATATGATCAAACCTGAAACTATACTGAGACTTCTTATCATGGTATTTCCTTGGCTATTATTATGAAACTCAACTAGCTCACAGCTTTTCGAACTATTATGCTGGTGTAACGTCTTGCTTAAGACAATATACATTAATTATTAGCAGCCCTCTGATAAATACAAAAAATCCTGATAAATCTAGTCTGGATACTACCTGCATTGCTCTGTTTGTTACTGTGTTAGTACGCTCACCAGCTTTTTTGATAGCCTGCGTACAAGTGTCGCCGATCAACTGAGCAATAAATGCTATCAAATAAAGAGTATGCTAGGGCAGCAAGTGGTTGTCTGCAAAGTTCTGCCTAACTGATCGGGCCTAGCCGTTGCTGATCAATGTTTGTTTGATTAGGGAACAGTACTTTTTATATCCATCATTTCGATAACCAGCGGTTAATATTTTTAGAGAACCTTTCAAGGACAAAGATTAAATACTTATCTCTGTCTTACCAACATCAAAGGATACCAAGAATGACCATTAATTTTCGTGAATTACATCATCCAGGTCGACCTTTTATTTTGGCGAATGCCTGGGATATTGGCTCTGCCAGAATGTATGCCGCACTTGGGGCTAAAGCGATTGGAACGTCTTCAGCAGCCTATGCTTTCACGCTTGGTCGAGCCGATATGGGTAATGTAAGCCGTGATGAGATGTTAGCTCACGCCGAGGAGATGGTTGCTGCCACAAAACTTCCTGTTTCAGGGGACTTTGAAAATGGTTTTGGCGATGATCCAGATACCGTTGCACAAACGGTTAAGCTGGCTGCTGAAGTGGGGCTTGCCGGTATTTCGATTGAAGATACACTACTGCCAAGTGCCAGCGTTTATAATTTTGAATTGGCGGTAGAGCGAATCAAAGCAGCAGCTGCGACAGCGAGATCTCTATCAGCGGATTTTGTATTAGTGGCCAGAGCAGATGGCTTAATGAACAAACAATACGATTTAGCTGAAGCCATAAAACGTATTCAAGCCTACGAAAGTGTCGGTGCAGATTGCGTCTACATCCCCTGCCTCCCTGACTTAGCATCAGTTAAAACGGTTTGTCAGTCAGTATCTATTCCGGTAAACATATTGGCAGTGGGTGCCATGACAGCTTTTAGCACTGCGCAATTATCAGATGCGGGAGTGGCAAGAATTTCCCTTGGCTCAGCCAATGTACGCGAAGTTCAACAAGTGATGCACGATACAATGAGGGCAATACTCGACAATGGGGATTTCTCAAGATTAGGCAAGGGGATAGACTCTAATTACATGGATGAATTACTGGAGAGGGGAAAACAATAATATACTTCAAGCATTAGAATAAAGTGCAATCTTGATTCTAATGCATAACCTTCTATCGGTTAAATATCAGCATACGACTGGCAAAAGTCTTGATCTACAATCGTTGAGTTTGCCGCTAGTTCGCCACTGGCACACTCATACCACGGGGTGGCGCATTCATCGGTCAACTGATTAAGTGCGTCAATGTAATCCAGAGCCTCAACGTGCAAGCTATCCGTCATTGCCTGCCAATCGGGGTAGAGCGACAAAGTGTTTAACCAGTAAGCGCGACCCGCTAAATAACCCGAGCAACCAGCGCGATAGGCATGGGTCATCATGATTTGGAATTGCTCCATATCAGCTCCCATCGACAACATAATCCAAGGGCGTTGCGCCAGCGTTGTTATCTGCTCAAACAATGGCTGCACCTCTTCCCAACCGGACTTGCCGACCCCAGGAAGATCAGCAGCTGCAACGGGGCTCTCCAGCATAAAGACATCCACTTGGTACTCCGCCTTGGCAAACTCCGTCAGAGCCAGCAACACAGAATCCGCTTTGTTTTGCGCTTTAAGCGTTGCTGTAGCAAAACTTTGCGTACTTGGATAGGCCAGCAACTCTAGTACGAAGGGAATATCGTATTTAACACACTGCGCACCTATCTCTCTCACTAGCTGTTGCTGGTGTGAGTTAACGGCACGATCACCTTCTGGCCTGTACCAGATCAAAAGTTTGAGGGCATCACCACCGATACGTTTGATTTTACCGACATTCCAGCCGTTAATAACTGAGGTAAGCGTCGCTCCCTGTTCCGTTTTAGTACTGTACGGATCTTCTAACGAGAGGAACAAACCTTTGTCGGTATCTAAGGCATTAAGACAGCCAGGCACGGCAAAGGAAGGGTCGAGCAACATTGCAGAGGCGCGCGATTGGAATGTCTCAATCAATAACCGCTTAAACGTCACGATATCGGCATTGAGTTTATCGGTAGTGAGTAAATTAGCCTGTGTCAGCGAAGCTTTAATGGGCTCTTCAATGGGCGGGCGCTGATCCAATGACGACATTTTAAAAAATCCGTTGTTATCTGCCATTCTACGCAGTGACCACTGTTTACCTAGCGCTAAGCTCATATTTTTCCTCACCTATGCAAATTTCATCTGAACACAGCGCCCAGAAACTTAATTTAGCATCAGATACTACCCTAAAAGATAGCAACTCATGGAGAACATATGACCGGTTTATAGAGATAGTATGACTATCTAGTACTTGGGATACTAAAAAGCAACATAAATCACACTCGCTGATTTTCAAAAAGCCTACTCCCCTGACCAACAACACTCTCCCGTAAAAAGAAGGTCACTTACTATTCGATAATAATATCAGTCTTATACGAAGCTACACTACGGAGCCACCAAATCCCTTGGCATTGTCGCCGGAGTAAGCAATTTGGCGGTGCCATGGATGGCAATGAGCCACCTTGGTTACTTTCTTTATCACGTCAAAAGAAAGTCACTCGTCAAAGACGAAACGATTCGAATAAAACGCTATAAATTAACGCCTGAATAATGTCATTCTCGCTTCAAACCCAGACAAAAAATAAAATAGAAATCAGTTAAGTCTTATAAAAATCACCAGCACAAAAAAGGATGCCATCAGCATCCTTTTTTATTCAGTAATTAAAGCGCTGCTACTCCACTGTCACCGACTTCGCTAAGTTCCTCGGCTGATCCACATCCGTGCCCTTGAGCACCGCCACATGATAGGAGAACAATTGCATCGGAATGGTATACACAATGGCCTCTAATATCTTTGGCATCTCTGGCATGCGCAACACGTAATAACCGTTGTCCGTGGTTATTGCATCTGAGCCACAGAAGATAAACAACTCGCCACCGCGAGCGCGCACTTCCTGCAAGTTAGCTTTGAGTTTATCCAACATGTCATTGTCAGGGGCGACGGTCACCACGGGCATGTTTTTATCGACTAGCGCCAGTGGACCATGCTTTAGCTCACCAGCTGGGTAGGCTTCGGCATGTATATAGGAGATTTCTTTGAGCTTGAGCGCTCCCTCCATCGCGATAGGATAGAGTTCACCGCGCCCCAAAAACAACGCGTGCTGTTTTTCGGCAAAACTCGCCGACATCGCTTCGATATCACTGTCCATTAACAGCGCTTTAGCGACTATTTCGGGAAGTTGCTGTAAATCTGCCACTAATTGACGTTCCGTATCTTGCTGCAAGGTAAACCTGCGCCCGATCACCAGCGTGGTTAATAACAACGCCACTAGCTGGGTGGTAAATGCCTTGGTGGAAGCCACGCCGATTTCTGGGCCAGCATTGGTCATTAAGTGCAAGTCAGATTCGCGGATTAACGAGCTGCCCGGTACGTTGCAAATGGTTAAACTCGCCAGAATCTGATCTTTCACATCGCGCAGTGCCGCCAGTGTATCGGCGGTTTCACCCGATTGTGAGATGGAGATAAACAGTGTGCCTTCACTAATCACTGCTTTGCGATAGCGGTACTCGCTGGCCACTTCTACCTGGGTTGGGATACCCGCGATTGATTCCATCCAGTACTTGGCGACTAAGCCTGCATGGAAGCTGGTACCACAGGCGATGATTTGCACTTGTTTGACTTGATCAAAAATAGCCGCGGCCGTGCTGCCAAAACAATTTTCATCGACCAGCCCCTCGCGGATCCGGCCATTAAAAGCTGCCTTAGTGACACTGGGCTGCTGGTAAATTTCTTTGAGCATATAGTGCTTGTAACCACCTTTATCGGTGGCGTTAACGCTGTGCTCGTAAGTGCTGATATCGCGTTCTACGCTGTGACCTGCGGCATCCAAAATAGAAATACTGTCACGGTCAACCAGGGCAATGTCGCCCTCTTCTAAAAACATAAAGCGATCGGTTACCGGTAGTAATGCCAGCTGGTCAGAGGCGATGAAGTTCTCGCCGAGGCCGACACCAATCACTAGTGGACTGCCTTTTCGCGCGGCAATGATCTGCGACGGGTTGTCTTTATGCATGATGCCCAAGGCAAATGCGCCCTTTAACAAAACCGTACATTCTTGCACCGCACTTAATAAGCTATTGCCCGCCTGCACTGATCTGTCTAATAAGTGAGCAATTACTTCAGAATCTGTTTCGGACTCAAAAATATAACCATCAGCGAGTAATTCTTTACGCAGCGCTTCAAAATTTTCAATAATACCGTTGTGCACTACTGCTATGCGCTGGTTTGACATATGCGGGTGCGCATTGCGCTCTGCTGGGACTCCATGGGTTGCCCAGCGGGTGTGGGCGATACCACAGGTGCCCGTTAGCGGCGTCTGCTGCTGCGCATCGGCGAGCATTTGTACCTTACCTTCACGGCGCAAGCGCTGTAGCTGTTCGCCATTCCAAATTGCCATTCCCGCTGAATCGTAACCGCGGTATTCTAAGCGTCTCAATCCCTCTATTAATATTTGTGCTACTGAGCGCTCAGTTGTCGCTCCTACTATTCCACACATAATCTTCCCTTAATTTATTACTAGTGCACACATCTTGGGTGCGGCTAAAAATCGTTATTTTTTAACTGGGCGCTGCCAGTTTTGCAGATTAATCTGTTTGCCTCGGGCAACACTCAGTTGTCCTGCTGCCACTTTTTTGGTGATCGTCGAGCCCGCGCCTATCGTCGCGCCTGCACCAATGCTAACCGGTGCCACCAGTGAAGAATTAGAGCCGATAAACGCTCCATCGCCTATTTCAGTGGTAAATTTATTCACCCCATCGTAATTACAAGTGATGGTGCCGGCACCGATATTGACCTCTGCACCTATCTGCGCATCGCCTAAATAAGTGAGATGGCTCACTTTAGAGCCCTCACCGATACTGGTTTTTTTGGTTTCAACGAAATTGCCGATCTTGGCTTTGGCGGCAAGTTGGGTGCCCGGACGTAGCCGGGCAAAAGGCCCCACTTCACAGCACTCGCCGACACTAGATTGCTCTATCATGGTATTGTTCTTGATAATGGCATCCGCGGCAATAGTGGCATCTTTGATCACACAATTGGCGGCAATGCGCACCCCATCACCCAATACTACCTCGCCTTCAAAGATCACGTTAATATCGATAAAGACTTCGCCTTCAAGGGTCACCTTGCCGCGTATATCAATCCGCTCAGGGTCGGCAAGTGTGGCACCGGCCAACATTAACGCTCTGGCTTGCTGTAACTGGTAAAAGCGCTCTAAGCTCGCCAACTGCACCTTATCATTGACCCCTTGCACTTCTTGTTCTGCCCTGGGAGAGCGGGTGACAATGGAGACCTTATCTGCAGTCGCCATGGCAATAATATCGGTTAAATAATATTCGCCCTGAGTATTGTCATTGTTCAGCTGAGATATCCACTTGCGCAAAAACTTGTTGGGCACCGCCATAATACCGGTGTTTATTTCAGTGATAGCGAGCTGCTCTGCGCTGGCATCTTTTTGCTCGACAATTGCAGTCACCTGCGCCGCTGCATTACGCACAATACGTCCATAACCCATCGGGTTTGCCAGTGTTACCGTCAATAGCCCCACTTGATCTAGTTTTGCGATGTCCACCAACTCTTGTAAGGTACTGCTCTGGGTGAGGGGGACATCACCGTACAAAATGAGGCTAATTCCCTCTTCACGAAGGTTATTTAATACCTGTGCAACCGCATGCCCAGTACCCAATTGATCCGCTTGCCTGGCAAACTGAATATTTTGCCCCGCTAATGATTGCTCTACTAATTCTGCCCGGTGGCCGACAATAACATGGGTATGGACTTGATTGGCAATAGTAGTGATTGCATTGACGTTATCAATAACGTGCTGCAACATACTTTTGCCGCCTATTTGGTGTAATACTTTGGGTAACTTAGAGCGCATTCTAGAGCCCTGACCCGCCGCCAAGATAATAATATCTGTGTTCATCTCTCTATCCTCAGCTCAAATTTCCTATCATTGTTGGGAATATAATGAGACTTCTTTGTAGGTTCTGTAAATATCGCTTTCAATGTTGGCTAATTTAAAGCAATAATAAATATTAACAATACCACTTGTCAGGAAAAAATTGACAAAATGCATAATAAAACACTCGAAAAACTGGGTCTCAGCACCAAAGAGGCCATTATTTATCAATCACTATTATCACTAGGACCAAGCCCCATTAGGGCTATCGCCGAAAAATCGGAGATTAACCGCGGTACCGCGCACGAGTGTTTGAAAAGTTTGCTGTTAAAGGGAGTTGTCAATTATTTACCCAGAGGCAGGCGAAAATTATTCGCCCCACGAGATCCAGAAGTGCTATTACAGCTAGCAGAAAAAAAACAAAGTGATTTAGAAACGGCCATCGTGCAACTAAAAACGACGGTCATTCCCGACCTGCAGCACTTAAAACCCGATTTTTCTGCTACCCAAGTACAATTTTATGAGGGGGATGAAGGAATTGAATTTGTGCTGCGCGATATATTGAACACAGTGCAGCTCTCACAGGAAAAAAGCTATGCGGTCTTTTCCTCTAAGCCGATTCGCGCACATCTCTATCGCCCGTTTCCCAACTATACTAACTTGCGTATCAAAAAAGGTATTGAGGTACGGGTAATAGCCATCGGCGATGGTGGCGAAGACGCCGAGTTGTCGGAGCGAAAATGGCTTAAAACCGCGGGCAAAGTTGATGCGGCATACATCGCTATCTACCCACCAAAAGTAGCCATTATTTCATTGGCTTCAAATAACTACCCAACTGCGGTGGTCATAGAGGCCAAGGAAGTAGCCGCCGCTCAGCAAATTATTTTCAATACTTTGTGGGATTTACTCTGAGGGCTGGGTAGGTTCATGCTTGGCGCTGCTCATGATTAGGGCTAGCAACACCGTTATTGTAAACTAAAGGATATAGGTTGGTCAGCGCTTACTATTGCTCTGCGATACGGCTATTACCGCTAAGCCGTCCGAGTTATCTGACGGCCTAAGCAGAGAGTAATGCCTTGGTCTCACTATAAATAGACGGCGACACAGGCGAAAAGCGTCAAACCAAACAGCACTTTTCGCATCGTTTTAGCCGACACTTGGATTGCCCATTTAACCCCAACGACCGCGCCGGCGACATAACCGACCGAGAGAATTAAGCCATAGTACCAATTGACCAAGCCCTGACTGATAAATACGATTAACGCCACCAGCGTAAAACCAATGGTGCAGAGTAATTTTAAAGCGTTAGCAGCGACTAAATCATAACGTAAACTACCGGCCAGTACCGTTAACAGTACGAACCCTACTCCCGCCTGCACAAAACCGCCGTATAAGCCGGCGACAAATAGCCCCCAAAATCCCCAGCGACTATCCTTCACCTTGCGCGCGCCAGAGCTCTCATCGGGGATCAAATCAGGGAAAATCAACATCGCGCCAGCAACACAGAGCATCGTACCTAACAGCATAGGTTTAAGCAGCCACAACGGAGCCCAGACGGCAGCTACTGCGCCAATCAAACCGCCGAGTAGACTAGGCAGCAAAATAGCCAACAAATCATCCTTGGGCAGTTTATCCTGTTGGTTGAATTTAGCCACGCCGGTCAGCGCCTGCAAAAAAATGCCCAATCTATTGGTGGCATTCGCGACATCCGCAGGCATCCCCATTACCATGAGTGCTGGCATGGTCAGGTTAGAACCGCCACCGGCTAAAGTATTGATAATGCCACCCAAAAAACCCGCGACTAACAACAACGCAATATTTAAAACCGATATATCCATCTAAATTTGTTCTCGATAGTTGTTTATAAGTAGCTAACGATAGCCATTAAATAAAAAAGTGAGTACGACCTCTACGCCCCGGGTTAGGCCTTGCTTTTTTTGCGCGACTCGCGAAACACCACGAATAGCGCACAGCCGATGATGATCGCCGATCCCAGTGCCACCTGCTGATTGGGTATATCCCCCCAGATTAAGTAACCCCAGAGCACCGCCCAGAGCAGCGCGGTATATTCAAGCGGGGCAATCAGTGCCGCGTCGGATTTGCTAAAAGCATGGGTAATGCAGAAATGGCCAAGCAATCCCAATAGAGAAAACAGTAAAATAGCCCAAAGATCGCTAACTTGCACACTCACCCAGACCCAGGGGGAGAGACTAGTGGCGAACACCACCAGGGCTAAATTAAAACCAAACACCAGCGAATCGACCGTCTCAGTACGCGCTAGCCAGCGGCCAGAAATAAACAAAATTGCGTAGCTAAAACTGCCAATCAGGCAGTAAACATAGCTCAAAAGTTTGCCATCTCCCTGAGGGTCCATGGCAATGACCACCCCGCCAAAACCCACCAGTACTGCAGCCCAGCGATAAACACCGACTTTTTCTTTCAATAATGGGCCTGACAGCGCGGTAATCATAAAGGTTGAACTGAAAAATATTACCGTGGCATCTGCCAGAGGCAAGGTTTGTAACGCTTTAAAGAAAAAAAACGGCGCCATAAAGCCAAAGACCCCTCGCGCTAATTGCGACAGAGGTTTAACCATCTTTAGTTGGCGCAGTTTTTTACGAGAGGCATAATAGATCAGCATCGCAATCATGATTATCCAACCACGCATCGCCAGAATTTGAATAGGGTCGTATTTATCTGTGACTAAATGCTTAGCCAGTGCATCCATAGTCGCCAGAGAAAACATGGCGAACAACATATAGACAACTCCCTGTAGATGGCTATTACTGGATAATTTAGCACGAAAACTGGTCAATAGTTTATTCCTGTTATTGGGTGATTAACGACTTAATTGAGCGGCTATTTTCTCTTATAGAGTGGCGGGTAAGCCACTCATGCGCTGGATAGTATCGATTGAACCTGACCGGTCAAAGCCTCGGCCAACAGCCGATGCTGCTCTACTTGCCAGTGAATACCTTCATTTTCACAAGACGTCACCACTGAGCCAACATCAAAAAATGCACAACCTAAATCGGCGGCACACTGGGCGTAATGCTGCGTCAACGCAAGAGACTTTACTTCTCCACCGGCGAACATATTTGCCAAACTACCCACTTCATAGATAGCTGGCGGACACATCAGCAATACTTTTGGTGATCTGGGTTGCGCTAAACTCTGGAATTTCAAAGTTTCATCTACTAACCGAGAGAATCCTTGCGCTATATCTTAGGCCGAGAGACCGAAGCGGTGCTTCAAGTCATTGGTGCCTAGCAATATCAACACCAAATCGGGCAGCATCGATTCTAAACAGGGCTTTAAGTAACGCAATCCATTTTTTT
>JABSRA010000148.1 GCA_013215445.1 Oceanospirillaceae bacterium | reverse complement strand
ATCCCCCTGTGTCAGGATGTACGGTCAGGCTTTGTGCTCCTCGACAATATGCTCCTGCATTGTTCTACTTACGCCCATCCATGGGCTAATGCAAAGCCTAAGTACCCGACATCCCTGTCGGTAAAACGTAAGTGGATGGCAGGATTTTGTTGCCGACGAAACCTAAGCCGCTACGTCCTGTAGGCAATGCCAAAGAGCGGTTATGGTCAGGATGTGCGCTAAACGTAACTGGCATGACAGGATGTTGTTGTCGACCAAACCCGGCCACTGAAAGTCTATATTTTAGGCGAAAAAAAAGGCATGAATTCATGCCTTAGTATCAGGTCGAATAATCCTAGAGATTATTTGCCGCTGTTGTGGATCGCTTTAATCAGCGCCTTGAATACTTTGGCGTTGCCGGTCGCAAGGCTTTTAGATTTTTTGAAGCTTGGCTCGCCGTTTAGATCGCCGGCTAAGCCGCCTGCCTCTTGAATGAGCAGTGAACAGGCTAGCGTGGTGGCAATTTGCAGTTTATCTGCATAGCTACCATCAATGCGCCCTGCCGCGACATTGGCAAAGTTTAATGCAGTAGATCCGGTATTTTGTAATACACCGCGGTTAGCGTGTAATTTAGCGATCATATTAAGATGTTTGTCGAGCAGAGTTTTGTCAGCAGTGTTGTCGGCAAAGTTAGTAGAAATAGTGCTGTTCTCTAATCCTTTACAATCGGTAACACGAATTCTACGGCCATTTAAAACGGCGCCATAACCACGGCTGGCAGTGAATTCTTCGCCGGTAACTGGGTTGATGATGACGGCGTGTTGTACTTTTGCATTGATAGTAACGGCTAGGCAAATTGCAATTTGCGGTATACCATTGGAAAAGTTGGCGAGGTTATCAAAAGCACTCATGTGCCAAGTGGCTTCAGTTTTGCTGCCTGTCGGCGCATAGTCTCCAGAATACTCTCCCTGTAACGCATGGTTAGGGAAGGCTTTTTGGATTGTGTAAGCGATGGTCTTTTCCGCGCTGATGGCGGTATCTTCGATAAGCTCAGTGATTTCGCTTTTTTCTAAGCGGATGACTTCGACTTTTCCCTGTGCGTGTTGTACTTGTTCGCTGGCTAGACGAGCTGCCCGAAGGGCTATATTGAGCATTGGCTGCATTGTTAAAGAACCTAGGATAAATTTATTGGCAATAATTGGCCGTATTGTAACATCTAGCGGTTTAAGGTGTCGCTAGTTTTTATTAAAAATAGCGCTCCTTGTGCTGACAAAATTTGACTCTGGTGAAAGGTGCGGTAGGTGATGGTCGGCGCCATGAAAATTATGCTGTTAGGGTCAGGTTTATAAACTTAGCTTGTCTGTGTCTCAACATGACCTTAATCTGTTAATATATCAAAAAAATTAAGTTGGGTAAGTTAGTGTATACAGAAATTAAAATTGTCTTAGTAAATACCACGCATTCAGGCAACATCGGGGCAGTGGCGCGTGCCATGAAGAATATGGGCATGACGGATTTAGTGTTAGTTGATCCTAAAAGTTTTCCCAGTGAAGAGGCGAGCGTTAGGGCGGCCGGTGCAGATGATGTGCTGAGCAATGCAATGCGGGTAAGCACCTTGAAAGAGGCGATTAAAGATTGTGAGCTGGTATTTGCCACCAGTGCCAGAGCGCGACATATTCCCTGGCCAATAATGGACCCCAGGGAGATGGCGGCGGTGGTTGGCGAGGTGAAAAAGGCTGATTCAGCCAAAAAGGTGGCGATTGTGTTTGGACGCGAAGACCGTGGTCTAACCAATGATGAGTTGCATCTGTGCCAGCATCACGTCTGTATCCCCTCTGTCGAGGCGTTTAGCTCGCTAAATATTGGTTCTGCAGTGCAGGTGATTGCCTACGAATTGCGGATGGGGTTTCTCGCCCAAGCTGGACAGCTACAATGCCCGCAGTGGGGAACCAAGTGGGATGTGCCTTTGGCAACTCAGGATCAGTTGGACTTGCTGTTTGCTCATTTTGAGCAGACAGTATTGAAGACTGGTTTTTTGGATCCAGATAAACCAAGGCAATTAATGACCCGTATCAGGCGGTTAATCATGCGGGCGCTACCGGATAGTATCGAGGTGAATATCTTACGTGGCATACTAACCAGTGTTGATAAAAGTATTAAATTAAAAAGTCAGTTGAAAAAAGAGGTAGGAGAGTAAATGAAATTACCCGTTTATTTAGATTATGCAGCGAGTACTCCTGTCGACCCAAGAGTTGCCAAGGCGATGATGGCCTGTCTCACCATGGATGGCAACTTTGCCAACCCCGCTTCTAGATCCCATGTGTACGGCTGGAAATCTGAAGAGGCGGTTGAGCGAGCGCGACGTCAGGTGTCTGATTTGATCGGGGCGCAGAATAGAGAAATAGTCTGGACTTCGGGGGCGACTGAGTCGAATAATTTGGCGATTAAGGGCTTAGCACTGCAAAAACAAGCCGTGGGCAAGCATATAATTACCAGTACGGTTGAGCATAAAGCAGTGCTGGATACCTGTGCTGAGTTAGCGCTGCAAGGTTTTGATATCACCTACTTAAAGCCTGGCGCAGATGGGCGTATTAGTGCTGATCAGTTAGCGGCGGCAATTCGCGAAGATACTATCTTGGTTAGTCTAATGCATGTCAATAATGAGATAGGTACCATTAATGACATAGCCGCGCTCGGGCGAGTGTGTGCTAAAAAAGCGGTGTGTTTTCATGTGGATGCCGCGCAGTCAGTGGGTAAAATTGGCATTAACTTGGCGCGTTTAGAGGTGGATATGATGTCCTTTTGTGCCCATAAGATATATGGTCCAAAAGGGGTTGGGGCGCTCTATGTCCGCCAACAGCCCAAAGTCCGAATCAAGGCTCAAATACACGGCGGTGGTCACGAGCGTGGTATGCGCTCGGGTACTTTGCCCACTCATCAATTAGTGGGTATGGGTGAATCTTTTGCTATTGCCGCGGCGGAGCTTGAGCAGCAGCAACTATATCTTACCAGTCTAAGAGATGTGCTCTGGGCTAAATTACAGGAATTAGAGGGCGTCAGTTTAAACGGTGGTTTAGAGAATCGAGTGCCCGGAAATTTAAATGTGTGCTTTGGTGCTATGGATGGAGAGATGTTATTACTATCTCTGAAAGATATAGCGGTGTCGACCGGCTCCGCCTGTACGTCTGCGAGTCTAGAGCCCTCATATGTGCTGAAACAAATAGGTCTGAGTGATGAGCAGGCCCATGGGTCTTTAAGGATATCGATTGGTCGATTCACCACCCTAAAAGAAGTTGAATTTGTCGGGCAGTTGATAGTCGAAACAGTGACAAAGTTACGCGCCTTTAGTTAATTTTAAGCGGCGCAGTGTTTTTATCAGCTCAAGATAAAAAAATGCGGGCGAGTCTAGGGAATTATCTAAACAGTAGTTTGCTAAAACCCTGCATCTTAGGTGGTGTTTATGGGGGACACTGGCGTATAATGCGGAGCTTTTTACGATCGGTAATAATCGATCAAATTTTAATTTAATAATGGGAAAAATATCATGGCAATTGAGCGCACGCTTTCAATTATCAAACCAGACGCAGTCGCAAAAAATGTAATCGGTCAAATCGTATCTCGTTTTGAAGGCGCGAACCTTAAAGTTGTTGAAATGTCTCTTAGACAGTTGAGCAAAGCCGATGCTGAAGGTTTCTACGCTGAGCATAGCGAACGTCCTTTTTTCGCTGATCTAGTAAGCTTCATGACTTCTGGTCCTGTTGTTGTACAAGTTTTAGAAGGCGAGAACGCAGTGCTAACTAACCGTAATCTAATGGGCGCTACTAACCCTAAAGACGCGGACGCTGGAACTATCCGTAGCGATTTCGCTGAATCAATCGATGCTAATGCAGTACACGGTTCAGATTCTGTTGAGTCGGCTACACGTGAAATTGCCTACTTTTTCGCTAAGTAAGTAATTGAGCTGGGGAGTCGTCTATCAATAGCCGGCTCCGCAGTTAGAATAATTAAGAGAAAAGATCAATGAAAGCAACATCAAGAACTAATTTACTCGGTATGACGCCAGTACAATTGGCGAGCTATTTTGAAGAAATAGGAGAGAAGCCTTTTCGGGCGACTCAAGTACTGAAGTGGATGCACCAGCACGGTGCTGAAAGTTTTGATGAAATGACCAATATCAGTAAAACATTGCGGGTCAAACTGAATGAACAGGCTGAGATTCGCGAGCCTGAAGTGGTCAGCCAAGATATATCTAAAGATGGCACCCGTAAATGGGTAATAAGAGTAGATGGCGGTTCCTGTGTTGAAACCGTGTTGATTCCAGAGGGTAATAGAGGAACACTCTGTGTCTCTTCGCAAGTGGGTTGTTCGCTAAACTGTAGTTTTTGCTCTACCGGTAAACAAGGATTTAATCGCAATTTAAGTGCCGCCGAAATTATTGGGCAAGTGAGAATTGCAATTAAGTCATTTGGGGCGATGGATCCTGCCAACAAAAGAGTGGTGACCAATGTCGTTATGATGGGCATGGGTGAACCACTGATGAATTTTGAACGTGTGGTGAGTGCCATGACGTTGATGATGGAAGATAATGCCTATGGGCTTTCAAAGCGTCGTGTGACCCTTAGCACTGCAGGAGTAGTGCCTGCCATAGACAAATTGGGAGACGTTTTGGATGTGTCCCTCGCGGTATCCTTGCACGCCCCTAATGACAAATTGAGGGATGAGCTGGTACCGGTTAATAAGAAATACCCGATTAAAGAGCTAATGGATGCCTGCCACCGCTATTTAGGCAAGCTCAATGATAAGCGGGTGATTACGATTGAGTATACAATGATGGAAGGGGTCAATGATCTGCCCGAGCATGCTCATCAATTGGCGAAGTTACTTAAAACTCTGCCTTGTAAGTTGAATATTATACCCTTTAATCCATTTCCCAATTCTGGATATACACGCCCTAAAGCGGCTGCTATTGAACATTTTAAAAATACCATGCACAAGGCGGGTATTCGCACTACCGGGAGACGCACCCGTGGCGAGGAAATTGACGCCGCCTGTGGTCAGCTAGGGGGCATCGTTGAAGATAGGACCAAGCGGACCAGTAAATTGATTCCGCTGGTTCAGGAAATAATACCAACAACGACACCAACAGCACGTTAGTCTAATTATAGTTTGAACTGTTTATTATGGAGGGCGTAAGTACAGTGGGAAGATTAAGCCAATTTATTACAATATTCATCACTACCCTGTTCTTAACGGCTTGTGTAATCGGTGCTGTTGATC
>JABSRA010000147.1 GCA_013215445.1 Oceanospirillaceae bacterium | reverse complement strand
GGGAACCAATATGCTCTAGAGAATCGGAGACGTATCAATGTCCTTGCTCGATAGCTCTTTCGAAGTAAGCAGACGCGAGATTATAATCCTGCTGTACATCATCCCCATATAGATGGTTTACATCCATCTGATACGATGCTCGAGCGATGCCGCCTTCTGACGCCTTTGTCATCTGGTAACATATCTTTCCGAAAACTGTTCTTCTGACTCGTTCTTAAAACTGGTGCAAGCGATTGCATATATTGCTAGTGGGTGTTCTTCTGATAAGTACGGATCAACAAACTTCCTTATCTTTCTTGTGTTACCCGACTCGATAAGATTCCAAATTTTTTCTTCTATCTCTGGTTCCACAGATTCTCTCTATTTTGGTATAACGTGGAGTTCAGGGGTGTGATCCATTAAATTCAAAAAGAGAAAAGCTGTTATTCCTGCCCAAATACTTGGACTGAAACACATCCCTTGCAACGATTTGTTGGATTACTTCTCTACATCCTCACTTCTCGTATTTTCCTGCCAGTAAATCGTCCTCCATTTTTTTGTATATCCCTTCTTTTTTCAATTTGGCTAATCCACGATTGAAAATCAACACGAGTTCATAAGAATCCTTACGCTTTTTAGGAAACCACAAATGGCCTGTTTCCGTTCTAAATGGGGTTGGGAGGTAAGTTACCAAATTCACTTTATCTGGATCGTGTTGACGAACAAGAGCAAAACCTGCCACCAAACCCGTTGGAAAAAGATCAATACGTTTAATTAGAAGTTTCTTTATATTTGTCTCATTATGTGGAACTGCCTGGACTTTCAGCATTCCTGATTTTGTAGCGTCCCAAAATTCCTTTGTGTAGGTCGAACCTATCGTAGCCCCAATTCGATATTCTTTAAGGTCACTAAGGGTAGACCAATCCCTGATGGGATTTGATTTCAGGTGAAAAAAGAAATATTTTTCTGTTATAACTGGATCACTGTAATAGAAGGTCTTCCTTCGATCTTCGGATTGAAACCAATAGGAAGTGGCGTGAAACCGACCTCGCTCTGTATCCACAGAACCTCTCTTCCAAGGGAGATATGTGAACTTCACGGTGTATCCTTCCTTTTTAAAAGCTTCCGAAATCACATGATTGACAAATCCATTACTTTTCAACTTTTGAGAAGTATATGGCGCATATTCTCCAGTCGCGATCAGAATGGGCTCTTTCGCCCAAGCAAAAGAAAAAGAAAAAGAAAAAATAGTAACGCCAACCAATAGCAACATTGTCTTTTTCATCACAACATCCATTTATATTCTTTATTATTATCAATCACCACAGTTCCTGGGCTTAGCCCCGCGATAATACCTTTTTTCTCCACGCATACGGCTTTCGACCGAGTCCGATGTGTCCATGCACAGCATTACAATATCACAGGCCTGCGTTAGAGCGCGTGCATTTTCTGCCTCAACTGCGCCTGCGGCTACGGCGGTATCGATGCCTGGGCGAGAAACATTACCCATAACAGTCAGTGAGTATCCCTGAGACTGTAATCGCCCCACCATAGCTGCGCCCATCAGGCCTAGGCCAATAAATCCAATCTTTGGTTTTGTCATTGTTACGCTCTCTAAATAGTTATGTCAGAAGCTTTTGGATGTGAGTTTTTGGTAAATTCATTGACCAATACATTTATTGCGAGTGCAATTACACTAAATTAAACAACATTATAGGCAGGTTTAGTCTAGTGGCAATGTAGGGCATCAGTCTGGGCTGATTATGAGTTTAGTTAGCCAATCAGGCATTAATGCCGCAGATGTCATCATATGACTGATATTGGCATAATATAACATTAAACCCTGTTTTATAAACATAAAAAATAATTATTTTTAAATACACAGCCCCTGTGACGCCTAACACTGCAACAAGTGAATGCGCATAGAAACTAAGGACTTACCACTAACCCCTTACTATTCCCTTACTTTTCCTTTACTATTCCTTTACTATTTCTTTTGGCTTCTTTTGGCTTCTTTTGGCTTCTTTTGGCTTCTTTTGGCTTCTTTTGGCTTCTTTTGGCTTCTTTTTGGACTGATAGTGGAGTCTAATTTTACCTACGTGTAGGACATAGTACATTGGAGATCATATATGTACCAATAATCCGGCGCTAAACCAATACCACTTAATCAGCCTCAACAAACTTCAACGTTTACATTGGAGAAAATAACAATATGAGATTTTTTCGAAATTTATCGATTGGCAATAAAATTGGCGGGATAGTGATTATTCTGATTAGCTTGTTATTGATCAGCTCAGTTTATGGCTTTATTAAGGTCAATGGTATTGGCAGCGAAATGAAGACCGTGCAAGCAGAAGATATGCCGCTTATCCAATTAGTGTCGGACGTTACAGTTAAGCAACTCGAAAAGGCGATATTAATCGAGAAAGCGATGCGCATAGCCGGAGTCACTGATTCCAGCGAGTCTGTCTCTGAACTACATCAGCAGATAAAACAATTGGCCGATCAGATCGATCACGAAATTAAGGAAGGCGAAGAAATCCTGCTCATTGCCAAGACTCATCCATTGTCTGATCAACAACTCACTGAACTGCTGAATTTGGAGAAGTTTCTTTTCTCTATAGAAAAAGAGCATATGCAATATGAGAGCAAAGTTGAACATTTAATGGGTTTACTGGAAAGCGGCGAAAAGGTAACAGGTTCGGAAGTGCACGACGTGGAAACTGCACAGACAAAGCTTAACCATCATCTTGAAGAAGCACTGGTCAACGTTGAATCAATGACCGACCACGCACTGGAAACTGTTCTACATGACGAAGAGTCTGCACTGCAAGGTATGATCTTGATAAGCCTGCTTTCCAGTATCACAGGTATTGTTTTGGGTATTATTATCACCCGCGCCATCACTGAACCCCTTGCCCACGCTGTAGAGACGGCTAATAGACTTTCAGAGGGCGATCTTACCGTAGAAATCAATGTACAATCCAGCGACGAGACTGGTCAACTGCTGCTTGCTATGCGGAAACTGACAGAAAATTTACGGGAAATTATCACTCAAGTAGCAACGTCAACGGAGCAATTAACTGGCGCAACTGTTGAAATGACAGCAGTAACACAACAGACCGCAAAAAACTTGCAAGCTCAAGAAGTAGAGCTTAGTCAAACCTCGGCGGCTATGGAACAGATGTCTGCTACAGTACAAGAAGTAGCACAAAGTGCAGCCCTTGCTGCTAAGTCGGCAAGTCAGGCCGATACTGAAGCCAGTCATGGCCGCACTGTCGTCAATCAGGTCAGCAACTCCATCAACGCCCTGGCAGTAGAAATATCAGATACCCAGGCTGTAATCACCCGACTTGATCATGAAACCGAAAATGTTGAATCTATTCTCGAAGTAATTACCTCCATAGCTGCACAAACAAATTTGCTAGCTCTGAATGCTGCGATTGAGGCGGCTCGGGCCGGAGAGCAAGGTCGAGGCTTTGCCGTTGTCGCTGACGAGGTTCGGACGCTCGCCAGTCGTACCCAAGTGTCAATAACTGAAATTCAACAGATGACCGGCCGCCTGAAGGGCGAGGCAACGACTTCCGTGCAGGCGATGCAAAATGGCCATGCTAAAGCCGTTGCAACTGTTGAACTATCAAATCAAGCCGAGCAGTCACTGTTACAGATATCTCAGGCGGTAGCCACCATCAATGAGATGAACGCACAGATAGCCAGTGCGGCGGAACAACAAAGCGCAGTGGCAGAGCAAACAACCAGCTCTATCACCAGTATTAACCAAGCAGCGATTGAAAATTCTGCTGGGGCCCAGCAACTTGCTATAGCAACAGAGGAAATAGCTCAATTATCGAATAACCTTAAGCAACTTGTCGGGCATTTTAAGGTGGCATAAAACGCCTAAAGGCCAGAGTAGATACCCATAAATTCACTATCTACTCTGCACAGCCTAAGGCGTTTATCTATTTATAATTATGTCCGGTGTTGGCCGTTACCAGCCTCATGATTGATCAAAGCCTAACAGTCTGGAATTGACACATAGCCGACATTTCAGAGCCCCTGGTGAAGATCTTATCAAAACTAAATAAGTGTCTAGTAAATAGGAGACTTATCAATTGCTTGATGATTTTCAAGAGACATCTTTACAACGGGAGTCTCATTTTTCGAGTAATAATGATCGGTGCGGGATCATTACTCACTTTCGCCATCGTTGAGGCAAAACCGGTACGCGCAGATGTATAGCTTATAGCATCCATGTTGTTCTCCAAACTGTTCACGTACGTAATATTGTACCTAATAGTGCAGCCGCCCTTAACAAGCAACTCATCGTGGATTCTGTTTAGGGCAGCTCTTTGATTAATGGTAAGCGTGTTGAAAATTTTTTAAGTAAGTGGGTCAGTCAGGTCTGAGTTGAATGGGAATTCCTAGGGGCGTAAAGTTTAGATCATTGGAAGTCAAATACAGACTTATGACACTTCACGCCGTGCGATTAAGTGTCGTGAAGCGAAAAATAATCCAATGCACGCAATAAGGCAGTAAATCCCCATAACAATGATTTGTTTTGGATAGGAAACGCCGCTATCAATTAACCAACCGGTAAGTCCTGGTCCTGCTGCTGTGCCAAACACCATGATTGACACGATAACTGCACGAATTGACCCCAAATGCTTGGTGCCATAAATTTCTGGCCAGATAGAACCCACCAACGTCGATGAAAAACCATAGGATATGCCCATCAAGGTCATGAATAGAAATGGCGCCCATACCGCTTGAATACCCCCAAGGGCAAAACATGAAAGTGCTAGTGGTATAAGAAAGAGTGGGAGCAGTGCGACTGCTGAGAAGCGATCCACTAAATATCCGGTTATTAAAGCGAAAGTGATCGTCGAACAGGCCATTACAGAGAATGCAGATGCAAAAACCGAGAGCGACCATCCTCGTAATTCAACGAGATAAACCTGATGGAAAAAGATGGTGGTGCCAATAAAAGGCGGCGCTAAGACACCGCTAAGTAGTAACCAAAATAAAGGATCACGTACCACTTCGCTGCGTGTCCAATCACGTTTTGCTGCAACTTTTGATCCTGGATCAGAAGGTTGCTTCTCTCTATCTTTAGACAATAAACCGGTGATGATTGGTAGAGCCATTATCATAAGTAGAACAGCAAATACGATCCAGGTATAACGCCAGCCGATAGCGGCGGCAATGGCGACAAAAATAAACGGTAGTAGCGCTTCTCCCACATTGTGGCCCAGGGTCACTATCGAGATGGCTCGACCTCTGTTTGAGCTAAACCAACGCGAAGTCGCCGTTAACGCATTTTGTGTCATCATGCCTTGCCCAAATAAGCGAAGCATATAAATAGTGAATACTAATGCGGCAATATGGGTGGAATAAGCCATGCTAAACGCACCTAGTGCGAGAAAAGGGATAGTAATTAAAGCAACTTGGCGCGGGGATAGTCGGTCAACAATTTTCCCTAACCAAGGCAATGTCAGTGCACTGGCTAAAGTCGCCAGCATATAAAGTAAACCAAAATCACCATGGCTTAAATTATACTCAGCACGAATGTTACCGGCTGAGAGTGAAATAAAATAGGTTTGCCCAAAAGCAGAAAAGAAGGTCAGTAAAAAGCCACCTAAAAGCCA
>JABSRA010000146.1 GCA_013215445.1 Oceanospirillaceae bacterium | reverse complement strand
CAGCAGGCGTCGCCATTACCAGTGCCCCCGCAATCGCCAGCGGTAAGATTGAATGGAAATTACCCACCAGTTTTCCCGCCAAGGCGCCAGGTGTTGGTACTAATGTGACCAGTTTTGCCAAGCGGGTAGAAGTGATGTCCGCTGGACGCCTGAGCTTTAAAATCTATTCAGGTGGCGAGCTGGTACCCCCTTTTGCCGTGGAAGATGCCGTGCAAAAAGGCACCGCGGAAATTGGTCACAGCACGCCCTATTATTCGGCAGGTAAAAATTCGGCGCTGCACTTTTTCGCCACAGTTCCCTTTGGTATGACAGCCACTGAGCACGTTGCCTGGCTCCGCCACGGCGGTGGTCAGCAGTTGTGGGATGAGATCTATGCAGAGCGCGGCTTGAAAGCGTTTTACAGCGGCAATTCTGGGGTGCAATCCGCCGGTTGGTTTAAGAAGGAAATTAACTCAGTCAAAGATCTGTCTGGTTTAAACATGCGGATTGCCGGTTTAGGTGGCGAGGCCATGCGCAAGCTTGGGGTTAATGCAGTGTTGCTACCGCCACCGGAGATTTTCCCTGCGTTTAAATCAGGGGCTATCGACGCCGCAGAGTGGGTCGGACCTATGTTGGATCAGGCCTTTGGCTTAAATAAAATCGCTAATATCTGCTACACACCGGCATTTCACGAGCCCAGTGCAGCTCTGGAAATAGTCGTCAACCAAGAAGCATTTGATGAGTTGCCAAAAGATCTGCAGGCAATTGTAGAAGAGGCGGCACTAGCCACTTCAGTGGAGACTCTGGCGCAGTTCGACTATTTCAATACCCAAGCGATGGTTACATTAAAAGCCAGCGGCGTGTTGTTTAAGGAATTCCCAGAAGATGTGATTAACGCGTTGAAGCAGGCAACTGTCGAAGTGATGGATGAACTGGCTCAGGCGAACCCGCAATTTAAACAAGTGCAGCAGAGCTATGAGGCTTTCTTAGCGCCTGCCAAAGAATATTCGAATATGTTCCAAGGTGCGGTATACCGTCAGCGCAGTTAACACTTTATTAAAGTAAAAAACCGCTCTCATGCGGGCTGTTACTTAACCTTAAGCCATGCAATTATTTGCATGGCTTTTTTATCACTTAGTTAGAATAGAAAATATGACCGGCAATCGCCAAACTCCTATACACATATTTTTTCTTGAAGAACAGCATCCACCATATTCCCAAGTCTCCGCATTTACCAATAAACCAATCGAGGAACACAACAGCAGACTTACCCCTCCCAATCGCCATGATTGGACCTCGCTGTTCTATTGAGGCGCTTTAAAGGGCTAGTTGTAAACAAGCCACTGAACATCAAAAAAGTGTTAATGAAGTGATATTAGGCTTCTGTGGGATTACAGCCAGCGCCTTACTTTTGTTTTATAGTCTAAATATTCACTGCCAAATTTTTGTTCAAGATACTGCTCTTCTTTTTTGATAGCGACAAAATAAGTACAAATGACCGCCGGGATAAAACTTAGCAATATCCAGACACTACCGAGAATAATTCCAAGACCAATCGGCACCAGTGCAAACGCCAGATAAATTGGGTTTCGAGAGTAGGCAAAAACTCCCTCACTAACGATTTTTGAGGTCGGCTTCCAAGGTTCAATATTAGTCTTAACCTTTTTAAAGCTGCGGCTGGCGATAAACACTATCAGCAGCGCTACTATAATCACACCGTAACCTAGAATTTTGCTGGGCATTGCGGTGATGAATGAGAGGGGATAAAAATAGTCAATAATTGCAGAAACTAAGATAAAGCCTAAAAATATCAACGGCGGTGGAAACTTAACCGCCGCACCTTTACGGTCGTTAGCTGATTGCATAAATATTCCAAGTTTAGGGTTAATTTGAGGAGATGGGCGCTGTTTAAGCGACTTCTCTTGCTCAACCAGCTGGACGTAGCAGGTCTGCGTTCGAGCGAGCAAAAGCCGGCAGAAACCACCAGCGACGCTATTACTCGCACATCCAGATCAGTTTTACAGAGATAAAACAGATTAGCGACTGGTTTGTCGATATTCTGATCATTAGCGGCAACTATGGTATTGATGCCGCTAGGCAGCATCGCCTACAAAAATACCACAAGGCTGGCTATACAGATCTTAGCTTAGCTGCTGTTTTCACTGGGCCGAAATTTTTAACATTATCGGGCTTATTTGCATAGTGCTTAACTGAGTTATGCTGAGCATTAAGGGTGTTGTAATTTCATTATCACCTTTAATAACCGCTTTAAACCAAGCTCGATTTGCGCTGTTGATGCCTGGGTGAAGTTTAGCCGGATGGCGCTGTTGTTTGGTATTTTTCCTTTGAAAAATACAGAGCTGGGGACTATCGCAACATTTTCTAGTAGTGCTTCACGGGCCAGTGCATCGGTATCACAATGTCTGATCTTCAGCCAGATAAACATGCCGCCTTCAATCGGCGTAAAATCAGCCACGCTGGCGAAGTCTGAGCTGAGGATGTTCGCCATGTGCCGGTACTTGTCTCGATATCGTCGCTTCAGATTTTGGCTATGATTTGCGAAATCTGTGTGGGTAAGTATGTCGAATAACAGTGCCTGCATGGGTACGTTAGTATGCAAATCAGCCCCCTGTTTTACTTTGACCAGCGCGGCTAACCAGGCTTTCGGTCCGCTGACTAAGCCCAGTCTAATCCCGGGGGCGATGCTCTTAGAAAAAGAGCGTAGCACGATGCTGTTTTCAGGACATAAACTAGAGACTAAAGGTAAGTTCTCGCCGCTAAAACGCAATTCTCGGTACGGCACATCCTCTAGCAGTGTGACCTGATATTGGCGGCATAACTGCGCGACTCGTTTGCGAGTGTGCAGTGACCAGCAGGCTCCGGTTGGGTTGTGAAAATCGGGCACGGCGTAAAATATCTTCACTTTATTTGAGGCGAAACATTGTTCAAGTTCAGCTAAGTTAGGCCCTTGATTGTCGGTGTTGATACTGACAATCTGCGCCTGGGCTAAATCAAATACTTGCAGGGCACCTAAATAACTAGGAGCTTGTAGGGCGACGCAGTCTTGAGGGTCGATAAAAGCGCGAGCTATTAGGTCTAATCCCTGTTGGGAGCCATTGCAGATGAGGGCGGTTTGCGTGTCATCGAGTGCGTAGTGTGCTCGACAGAAGTTGAGCAGCGGTGGGTAACCCTCAGTATTAGCATATTGAAATAGTGCCGGCTGGTTGTGTAACTTGGCTAGGGCTTCATTGATTAGTGTCATCGGAAAACTCTGTAGCTCGGGCAGTCCGCCGGCAAATGAAATGACCTCTGGGCGATTGGCGGTACTGAGTATTTCGCGGATATAAGATGGTTGGACTTTAGCAAGTGCGGTGGTTATTTTCATAGTTATCTCCTGGTTGGCTTTAGCATAAAACAGCGAGTTTTGGATAAAGTGTCCATTTATGCTATATTTACTGTCCATTTATGCTGATTTGTGAATTTTATGTCCGCTACTGTGCAACAGTTACGTATCAATGATGCTTTATATTATATTCATCAAGATATTAGCCGAGATTTACCGGCTGCCGCTTTGGCGCAGGTGGCCGCGTATTCAGAACAACATTTTCATCGGGTATTTAAAGACGTGGTCGGTGAAAATGTACATGCTTATGTACGGCGAATACGTTTAGAGTTTGCGGCAAATCAGTTGATGTTTGAGGCTCATAGTACGGTGCTTGAGGTAGCGAATAATGCGGGGTTTAGCTCTGTGTCCTCTTTTTCTCGGGCATTTAAAGAGAGGTTCTTAGCCCCACCTGGTGTTTGGCGCTCCACCGCCGCTGGGTTGCAAAATAATCGAAAAAAATCTCCAGAGACCAGTGACAGGCAATCTAGTCAAAAAACTAAATTTGTAAAAAAAACAGCATGGGATCAGCAGGTAAAACTGCTCGAGTTGCCTGCACGTCAGGTGGCATATGTGCGCCATACAGGCTACGATAAATCGATTAAACGGCCATGGCAGACTTTACAGGCGTGGGCAATTAGTCGCGGTCGAAATTATTCTGAGCAGTTTGGTCTATTGCACTCAAACCCTGCATTAACGCCTTTGGCGCAATGCCGCTATGTTGCCTGTATCGGTATAGACGAGCCGTTATTGGCGAGGGGCGGGGTTAACAGTTTGGTTATACCCGCAGGCTTGCACGCAGTCTTTAAGCTAACGGGGCGCTATGGTGATTTTTTAATACAACTGGATCAGATATTAAGTCAGTGGCTACCACACTCTGGTTTGAAAATGTTATCAACTCCCGCTTATGTAAATTATAAGAAAAACCATTTTTTAGCCGAAGATGAGTTTTATGAGCTAGATTTTTGCCTGCCGGTCAGTTTTTATTAAACTAACTAGGCCAGTTTTTAACGGCAACCTAGATTTGTATTTTCGGATGACTACTATCACTAAGGGTCACTTATACTGGTGCCTAGTCTAGGGGATAAGCGAATGGTTATTAGCTGCAGAGATTATTCAAATATAATTCGACTAATATCGAAATATATTGACAGTGCAATTGCCATGCATATAAACTCTATCCCATGAATATACAACAAGCGGCAAATCAGTTAGCTGAACTGGGCCATGTTACGCGTTTGAGCTTATACCGGCTCTTAGTGAAAGCGGGGCGGGAAGGGCTAGAGGTAGCGCAGTTACAACAGCACCTACAAGTGCCAGGCTCAACCCTCTCTCATCATATAAGTCGTTTAGTGAAAGTGGGGCTAGTGAAACAAATTCGTGAAGGGCGAGTGTTACACTGCGTGGCTCAATATGACAAATTAGATAAGCTGTTAAGCTTTTTAGTGGAAGAGTGCTGTAAGCAACCAGCAAATGAAGACTGTAGTTAACGTTAATAATGGCTGGCTAAACTGGTGTACAAAATGACCCAGAAGTTAGCTAAATCTATATATAACATTTCTATAATACCAGAATTATAGATTAAACAAAAAGGCTTGAAATTGTGAAGACATTTCTATTACCAACCCATGATCTATCCTCGGTAGACGCAACTATTAGCCAGAGTGAGAGGCCTGGACATCCAGTGAAAATACTGATTCTTTATGGATCATTGCGCGAGGGCTCTTACAGCAAGAAGCTGGCACTTGAAAGTGCCGAAATACTACGCAGCTTTGGTGCGCAGGTGCGAATTTTCGATCCTCAAGGTTTACCTATCTATCAGTCGGATTTAGATGAAAATGAAAAAGTTCAAGAGTTGCGACAACTGGCGCTCTGGTCTGAGGGCATGTTATGGTGCTCGCCGGAATTACACGGCAATATGAGCGGGCTGTTTAAAAACCAAATAGATTGGATTCCCCTGAGTATTGAGGCAGTACGGCCTACTCAGGGCAGAACCTTGGCGGTTATGCAAGTGAACGGCGGCTCGCAGTCTTTTAATGCGGTGAATAATATGCGCATTTTAGGCAGGTGGATGCGCATGTTTACAATCCCTAATCAGTCATCTATCCCCAAGGTACATTCGCAGTTTGAAGAGGGTGGGCGTTTAAAGGAATCAGCCTATAAAGACAGAGTAGTGGATGTATTGGAAGAGCTATATCGGATGACGATTTTATTGCGGCCCCATGTAGAGCTGTTAACAGACAGGTACTCTGAAAACAAAGCACGCTATGAAGTAGATACTGCAACACTTAGCTGTTGTGCCTAAGGAAGCAGCGAACAAGTCCCAAGCGCCCCTGGCGTACAGGATTGTTTGTGATTGAGGCAATGGTTACAGGCGG
>JABSRA010000145.1 GCA_013215445.1 Oceanospirillaceae bacterium | reverse complement strand
TGGCTCTTTAGTTACCCAACATACGGGGCGTTTGGGACCTAATCACATGTTCTCTAAACACTACAGCAATTATTGGTAGTCCTTTGGGACAGGCACTTTATTTTGTGACGTCAATTAAGAAAATAACTACGGCGGCAATCCAAGGGGATAGGAGGCTTCGTAGCTCGGTTTATTGTACTGCTATAGCCAACTCTAAAAAACACAGAATTATCGGCAAACATCTAAGCATGGATGCAATAAAAAATGAGCTGGAATCTGCTAATGTCCTGTAAGCCTAGCTAATAGATAATCCAGAGTGTCTAAGCTTAAGTCAGGGCTGTTCTCGAGTTGGCAGAAATCCTGATAGTCATTGCCTAGTACATCAAAGCTCATGAGCTGTATAGCCTCGTTATCGTATTCCGGATGGGTTGATGAGAGTAACCAGTTGCCGCGACCGTATTGGCCATAGACAATCGCGGGGGGCTTGTCAGGCAGTTCATGAAATCTGGCTAAAACTTGGTAGCTGCCATCCTGTTGGGGCTCAAAAATACAGCCTCCTAAGTAGAGCGAAGGTACTATTTTGCCATTGATTTCCAGCTTGACCAGACGGGCGTTTGTGCCGTTGTAATTATCAGCTTGGCCAAACTCTTTAATAGGTCCTAAGGCTAGGCCTGGGAAAAAATTTAATGGGTTATGGCAGATGATTTCAAAGGGCAGGCCCTTAGCCCAGTAAGTGGTTTCGCAGCCCATGTATGCGCCGGCGCAGATGCCTAAGTAGCTACCGCCAGCACTCACGTATTTTTTTATCAAATCGTTAGCTGCGCCATTGAGTTTGGCTGCTTTATAGCGGCTGGCGCCACCTGGCATTACTAATACATCAATATCAGCGCTCAGTGCACCCGCCAATATCTCATTGGCATTAACAAAATATACGCGGAGCTTACCGCGTAGCTTGCCCAGTGCATAATAGAGAATATGGTTGTTTGATACGTTGTCAGTGTAGATAAGAATATTCAAACTAACTCCCTTAGAAACAGCGGTTTTACGGGTTAAATGCGAATTTTTAGTCGGTCACCAACACAAATGACACCATCTTGTACTATTTTGCACAAAATACCACGAAGTCGTAAATGCCGGTGCTGGCGCAAGTTAATCCATTTATAACTGTCAGTGCCGTAGCGTTTTCGCCATTTTACGCAGCCGTTATTAAATACATCACTGACTTCTAATATCGCACTGCCAGCACTGAGTAAGGTGCCTGCGGGTAAATTTTCCTCACCGAGATCCATATCAACCGCAAATAAATCACCTGGGTGTATATTTGACTCTCTATTTCGCCAGCACAAGTCCATCACTCGCTGGCTGATAATGCATACTTGAATGCTTGGATCTGGTTCGCCATTGGCAAGTTTTAGCCAGGGCTTAGTTAGCCATCTACCGTCTCCTTCAATGCCTCTATCTCTGGAAAGGGATACATCTTTCGGGAATATTCTCTGTGCAAAGTCAGGGCGAACACAGAGCTGGTGAATGATGGCATTATCTTTTGGTGCCGTTATCACATTGGCGAGTGCCGCTTGGCACTCATCAAAACTAGTATGGGCTGTTTGTTGCTTAATTGTTGGATTGTCCATTGTTGGGGATGCCTAACTGATTTTATCAAATTTTCGGTTTTTCGTGAACAGCTTAACTGATCGTCAGCAACGGGCAGTCTTTATAGGTGAGACTTCAGGTTAATTAGCCATTGTTAAACAAGGGAAAAAGAGTGCGCCTTAATAGCTAGGCCACTCTTTAACAAACACAGATACCTAGGATAGAGGGTGTTTGATCACAGTTTTACACTTTTAATCACCCAGCTAATCGTTTATAAACGCTTAGCTGGGTCTTTGATGTCATACAGTTAGTTCTATTTAGCCAGCATGATTCTGTGCCGGGCGAGAGAGCACACTGGCAGGGCGGGCTTTTGCTACCGCGGCGGTCAACAATCCGGCGATCACAGCCTTAATGATATCGCCTGGTATGAAAGCGGTGATAAACCCAGTCGCTTGTAACAGGGTTTTGTCCAGTACAATGGCCATGCCGATAATGCCAAACATATACATCACGATAATACAGCCGATGACAGAGGCAATGCCAGCGACTAATGCAAGAGAACCGCTGCGCCATTTTTCAACGATTAGGCCGGTGACAAATGCGGCAAGTGGCCATGCCAGTAAAAACCCTGCAGAAGCTGATACAAATACGCCTAAGCCGCCACGGCCACCGGATAATAAGGGCAAACCAATGGCGACTAATAATAAGAATAGTAAAACAGCAAGCCCGCCGCGTCTGGCACCAAGAATAGTACCGCAGAGCATAATGCCGAGACTCTGTGCCGTTATTGGTACGCCAAAAGCCAGGGTGATTTTAGGGACTAGACCCAGTGCAGCGATTAGCGCGGCAAAGAGGGCGATGTAGGCGATATTTTTTTCCATTAGGTTTTTTCCTGATTGGTTAGTTCTCATCAAACAACAAATGTCTACTGTGGTTGCCTCAATAGCCTGATCTACTCACAACTAGATGTGGTTATTTGGAATGACCAAACGCTCACATCTAATCTGGTGCATCTCGAGCCGTTGAGTCTCCCTCGCTACGACCTTGTTTCTGGGTGAGAACTAGTTAGGCCGCCGCGGGCTCGTAGAGCTTCGGCAACATGGTCTGCATCATCTAGTGCAATAAGGGTAAAAGGTAATATTATTCTCCAGCCAGAGCGGCGTGTGGACCGCGCCCGCCAAGCCATGCCAAGGCACTCACCTTTGTTCAATAAAACCGGTGTCATGCGGATAACCAGCGCAATAGAGAGCTCGAGAATACGGGGGTTAAGGCCAAAGCGCTGTAAAGGCTGAGTAAGAAAACGTACCACATCGATCATATCTGTGAGTTTAGTGGTCATAGTGACTAGGTTGGCCAAAGCGACAGCGCTGATCATACGAATAATAATGGCGCACCCTTGCAGTAACTCTAGAATCCACAAATGCCAGACCAAGACGACTAAAATAAAGGGCCATAGAATACTCAGTTTGGATAATCCGTAGCGCATAAAAACTGGCCCAGGTAAGGCATAGAGGATGAGAATAATTAGCAGAAAAGCACTCTGGATAATCAGGCTATCGATAGAAAATAGCACCAAAGTGGATAGGCAGAGCACTCCAAGTTTAAGCCCAGCACTCCAGCTATGGGCTCTGGTTTCAACGGGGGAGGTGAGAGATATCATCGGAGTCTCCTAATTTGTGCATTTCATCGAGATAGGCGGGCAGCACTGCTTCAGGGCTACCAAATGCGGCGACTTGGCCCTCTTCAAGCCAGAGTATTTGGTCGTAGTTCTGAAGATCAAGAGGATCGTGGCTAATGTGAATGAGGCTGCCAGTGAACTTATCTAAGTAGCGTTGTAGCTGGTGTTTAGTCGGAATATCTAGACCGGCGAAAGGCTCATCGAGGATGATTAGATTGGGTTGCATGGCTACGACAGCCATTAGGCAGACTAAATGCTTTTGCCCTTGAGACAGTGCAGAAGTATGCACATTTTGCCAATGGGTTTTGCCAAAGGTGGCTAGAGTTTGTAGTGCATTTTGCGCGGCGCCGTTTTTGTTTTGTCCCTGCTGCCTCAAACCGAAAACTATTTCCTCGAGCACTGTCGGGAAAATAATTTGATGGTCGGGATTTTGAAATAAAATACCAATTTCTTGCAGGGCTGCCCGGCGATTTTTGTAAGGGTCAATCCCTGCGACTTGCAGTTGCCCAGAAGATATTTCGATTAAGCCTGAAAGGGCGCGCGAAAGCGTCGATTTTCCAGAGCCGTTACGGCCGATTATACCCAGGCGCTTAACTTGAGTATGCAAGGATAGCTGGTTGAGTACCAGTTTACCTTCTATGTATAAACAGACTTTCTGTAAATCGATGGAGCTAATGTTATCTGTTGATTCACCGAGATTCTTTTTAAGGTTATGCATCATGTTTACCGAGCACCTGGACCCATCGCTTTAAGCAAACCAATAATAACGGTGAAGTTAATAACATCAACAGAATCTCTCTACTTGAATAAAACAGATCTTTTAATGTATCTGGATATTATTGTAAAGGATTATCATTTATATTCATAAATATGTGGTTATAGATTGATCAGCAGTTCGAAAATGAACAGAAGCATAAAGAGGATAGCCAGCTAGGAGCTTGTCGGGATTGATCGATCGTAGAGCAGCAATACGAGGCAGTTGCTATTTATCACTGAAATTTACTGAGCGTTTCAAGACCAAATGTATGGCCGGTCAGTCAATATGAGCTTGATGGCGACCATAAATCTTAGATATATCAGGAGAGTAGGGAAAGAATTGATTTGTGTTAAAATCAATTTACTCTGACCCTATGGAGTAAAAAGACTGCAAAACCCGCCCCCCGGTCATGCAGCTGTTGGGGACGTTAGCTGTTTCAAATTAAGTTGTACCTAATCTTGCACATGTTACGCTTTGTCGTTAGACTTGTCTTATATGTTGTACAACTAATGAGGTGTGCTATGCGCATAGTATCTTTTACTGAAGCAAGAAATGGTCTTAAATCTGTGCTTGATAATGTAGTTAATGACGCGGACTATACCATTATCACGCGTAGAGACTCTGAGGATGCGGTTGTTATGTCGATGGATCATTTCAACAGTCTAATGGAAACCGTGCATTTATTAAAATCACCTGCTAATGCAGCTCATTTAGCTAAATCCATTGAGCAATTCAACTCAGGTCAAGTCATAGAACGAGAGTTATTTAATGACTAGATTGTTGGCGTGGACAGATGATTCATGGAGGGATTATGTCTATTGGCAAGGGCAAGATAAAAAAACACTTAAAAGAATTAATAAAGTAATAGCAGATACTAAACGCTCACCATTTGATGGAATTGGGAAACCTGAACCACTTAAGGAAAATTTGACCGGTTTCTGGTCTCGGCGAATTGATGAGTCAAATCGTGTGGTATATGCTGTTAATGATAGTCATATTACAGTTATATCTTGTCGCTATCACTACTAGTATATCCAGCAGCGAACAGATCAAGGGGGTCAGAGAATCTTCTGAGTGTTTCATGACCAAAGAAATGGCTGGACAGTTAATATCAACTTGGTGGCGACCATAAATCTTAGATGTATCAGGAGAGTAGGGAAAGAATTGATTTGTGGAAAAATCAATTTACTCTGACCCTATTGATTAATATCACCTAAACCATCCGTTTGATATTTCACACACTTTAACGACTTTGATTAAAGTAAATTTTTGATAAAGCGTTAATATGGTGCAATAAATCTAATTATCAATAGTAGCTACTTTAACTCCAATACCTATCAGCAAAACACCAAAAACTCGATTAACGAAAACTTGTGAATTATTTATATAGCCTTTTACTACAGAACTATTTAACGCAAATACAAAAACATACCAAAAAATAGTACTTACACTCAACATGGCAGAAATTAGAATTATGGTATCTGTAATTGGTGTGCTCGGTGTAATCACGACAGTAAACACCCCAAGGTAAAACATAGTTCCTTTTGGATTTAGTAGATTGTTTAAAAAACCTTGTCTGAAATTTTTAGTGCTTTTTTCGTCAGCTATTTTTTCTTCATCAAGTATTGATGTTTGTTTCGCAAACAGGCTAGTAAAACCCAAATATATTAAGTAAATAGCGCCTAAATATTTTAATACACTAAACAAAAGAATACTCTGAGATATTAGCCAGCCTATGCCTA
>JABSRA010000144.1 GCA_013215445.1 Oceanospirillaceae bacterium | reverse complement strand
GATACTGTTGCTGCCAATCACTGTCTTTTAAAAAATCCTCTACCCGCTGGGCGCGTTTATCCGCTGATACTTTCTCACTTTGCAACCAGGCCAGTACTTTTCTAGGGCGCTGAAACCCCGGCGTGTCTATCAGTTGATAACTGAGGTTTTGCAGCACGACTTCATATGTTTTTGCCGCGGTAGTGGTTCCACTGCGCTGTGAAATGACAATACTATCGTCTCTGGCCAGCGTTGAAACTACCGATGACTTACCTTTATTTGGGTGTCCGACAACCGCAAATGCAGGAATCATTGTAACCCCTCTAGCTGCTGAAACTGCCAGTTTTTAAGCTGAAAACAAAAACGCCGCCACTCGTCTAAATGCTGTGACTCTACCGCTTTAAAGCCTTCTTCGTTCCAATCTAAAACCAGCAAAGTCCCTGAAGTTTCCCGCATAATATCTTCTAACTCTCCCATTGGGGGTTCCCAAGCGGCGACCAAAATTAATTTTTTACGGCTATCTTGCAGTGCCGCTTGAACTTCGTTGTCAGCGGCTAAAGCCCCAATATTATAGAGCTGTAAAGGCTCGCCAAACTGAGAAAACAGCCTAGTTTTTAATTGAGCAGGTAAAATAGACCAATTGAGCACGATGCTGTCAGCCACATTTAACGTATCGCAGCAAATTTCCTGCAACTGCACCACCTCTGAGGCTGGGGATATGCCATGTGCAATAATGTCCTTATCTTGATCGTCTGCCCTGTGCGCAGCACTGGCTTTTTTAAAGTTACGATAGCCCCAAACCAGCAACAAAAAACGTGGGAAGATCACATAGAAACACTGGGATAAAAAGATAAAACGCCACCAGACGCCGGTGATTGCTAAATCCGTATTTAAGATCAATCTAGAGTCTTGAGAGGATTCAACTTGCAGCATTAGAGGCTGGCCAGCTTCAATAAAAAACCAGGGTTGGGCAATCATTTTCAACAGTGGATAGAGTTGTTCAGCGCTCAATAGAGTGCTGCGCCAGACAAAGGTCACATCACTGACCAGCAATAGGGAAAAAAAAGCCAAGAGGGACGCAACACTGAAAATTAACGCTAACTTTTGGCCCTGATAAAAAAGCCAGGGGCGCTGTAATTGTGATCTTTTTAATACACTCAGTGAATCTAACCAAGCACTGGGCCAAAAGGGAAAGTTAAGCAGTAAGTTGGTTACATTAAACGGGGTGTTAAAGACTGCACAATAAAGCGTGAGACCGAGGGAAAATAGTGGCAACAAGACAAATAGCAACAACAAATAAATAAGATTAACCTTGCCGAATTCATCACCCACCATCAACACGGCAGTGGCCGTAAAAGCCATAAAAAATGCCAAAAATGACAAACCTGTCGCCAAACGTTTACTATTTTGATTAACCACCCGCTTCCCTATTTGCTCTCCAGTAGACATCGGATAATAGCAGACAAACTGAGTTCAACAGGCAAAAAAAAGGGCGAATCTGCAAGATTCACCCTTATTTTGCTGAGATTATGGCTAATCACCAATAATGTCAGTCACGCTAATAATCTTTGCTTAGATAGCAACGATGTTTTCAGCTTGTGGGCCTTTTTGCCCATCTGTAACACTAAATTCTACACGTTGGCCTTCTGCTAAGGTTTTAAAACCATCACCGGCAATTGCAGAAAAATGTGCAAATACATCGGGACCAGACTCTTGCTCAATAAAACCGAAACCTTTAGCTTCATTGAACCACTTAACAGTACCTGTTGTTGTATTAGACATAATAAAATCCTATCATTAAAGTTGTGCCTTCATTGGCAATTAGCACAAAAACAGACTAAAACTTAGAAACTTCAAGGACGTGGAATTACGAATAAGACTGCGATTTGGAGCATATAAATAATAAAGACTTACTTTGTAGCTAAAATAAAATTAACGCATTCAATACAACAAGTCAATAACATATTTTTTCTAATGATATTATTTTCAATTAAGCGCCTACATCACCCTTGAAGATTAACACCACATGAACAATAATATAGCCTTGTTATAATATTATTCTTAAAAGGGAAATTTATTATGGATAAAGTTAATCTGCACAAAGAGGGAGAAGCTAAACAGAAAAGATCAGATGCTGATCGGCGTGCATCAGATCGCAGGGCGAATGATAGACGTCATGATAAGCGCCGTGCGAATTAGCTGGCCTTTTTTTAACCCCATCACTATTGATCAAACGTCACGAGGAAAAGCATCGCCATCCGTCTTGTAAAAAGTTTATGAGAGCTTGGCGATGAATTTAAAACTAAACGTAAGCTCCTACTGACTAAACTCAGCTTCAACCACCAGTATTCTCGCCTCTCCCTGAGGGTGTGCGCTGTGCTCTAACCCAAGCGATGCATAAAACACATCCCCCACTGATAGCATGCAGAAGAGTGTTTCCCCCTGCAGTTTGTAATACATTTTCACCTTGCCGGCCAATACCACAAACACCTCTTGGCCAGTATTGGTATGCCATGGATAAGGTGCATCCGCCCAGTGAATACGTGTGGTAATACCGTCCATAGTGGCGATCAACTGCGAATCCCACGCTTGTTTAGCAGTAAATTTGGCAGCTTGAATAATTTTCATCTGTTTTTCTCTCAATTTTTGTAATAAAGCTCTATTTTAAAGAAAAAAACCACTAGTGATAATGTGCCTTTCAGACCAAGACAGGGCGTAAAGAGACATTAAACAGGAAGATGAGGGTGAGATGAGATAAGCTCATTAAGACGCAGCAGCACGGCTATTTAAGCCCTGTAACAGCCCCTCTTATTGCTAGGTGTGAGAGAACCAAGGGTAAACTGGCCTTTTACCATAAGCGGTATTAGTCGAAGACGCCTCTGTCTGAAGCGTCTTCAACAGGCTTTTAAGGTAAGCCTGCAACATAGGTGATCACGGACTCGTTATCTAACCACGATAGTCGCTTTAATAATTTTTAGCTCCTTACTAGTCGCTCCTGATTTGCTGCCAAATTGTTCCAATGTTTTAACTGCCGCCATACCTTGAGTGACACGACCGAAGATACTGTGCTTACCATCGAGCCAAGGTGTTGGGATAAAGGTTAAAAAGAATTGACTGCCATCGGTACCTGGGCCTGAATTAGCCATGCTTAACATCCCTGGCTTATCGTGCCTAACACTGGGACTAAACTCACCGTTGTAAGTATATCCTGGACCGCCTCGGCCCGATCCCGTTGGGTCACCGCCCTGAGCCATAAAGTTTTGTATCACTCTATGGAAAATAATATCATCGTAAAAACCCAGCTGGGTTAAATAGATCGTACTAGTGACATGCATAGGCGCAGTAGCAGATAATAATTCTATTTCAATGTCACCCGCAGTCGTTTGCAGTTCCCAAAAATAAGTTTTACCTTCTGCAAATTTTTGCACAGGTGGCTTTTTAAGTTTACGCTTCCAGTTATTATTGCTTTTATCAATGTTTTGGGCGCTGATGAAACTGTCGATATTACTCAGTGCAACACTACTAACACCCGCCACCGCAAAAGTAGTGACTGCGCTCAATATAGCGGCACTTGCAACAAGCATCTTGATCTTATTCATAGATATTTTCCCTGGGCCCAATTAATTTTAAGATGAATTTGAATTGTATCGATAATTTTCCCAACAAGCGAATAGATACAAACACTAAGGCCAACTTAAGCTTACCGTTATTAGGGTAAATTCTGCGAATAGTCAATCTGCAACAGCGCTGATAATCTAGTCGAGTATTAAAGTGTTGCATCGCACCATAAACGCTAGACTCCGCTATAAGCGTCTTTTTAAACTGGTGTCTCATGACATGAGACTCAAATAAGATCACTGGGCCCCATCTTCTAAAACCCATTACCTCGGCTCTCTCCCTCCTGCACGGCAAAAACAGTGGTTAACTCCACTTGCAGGTCTGCCGCCGCTCTCGTTTTACGGCCAAACTCACCATCAGCAACTAAGCTACTCTCGTGTTAAAATTTTTGTCAGCTATCTCTGTCTTCGGGCCAAAGTCTGGGCCTAGTAAACAATAATATCCAAGGTCATTGAGTTAGTTTGGTCTCTGTTCAACACTGTCGCCTTTAGCGCCAACTTTAAGTAACGACAGATCACTCACCTATGCTGCAATGCAAAAAAAGCGGCCTCTGTCCGAAAACATTAGCCGCAAGCTCGCCGGGTTTAACGGTTGAGATTCAAAAAAATCTGTAGACGAAAGATCACCCTCAAAAATTAGACATTAAAAAGTCCCACTAGTGCGAGGTTTAGACTATTAATCCTAAATCCTCAGCAATTTCTATCAATAAAGAATGAAGTAATGGGCTTGAGTTTGGTCTTTTGATTTTGGGGAAAAGGCAGGACTTGACCCCATTGTTTTTTGATCGTCATCATTGATCCACCATGCCATCTAATAATTGAGCATAGATTTTCGAAGTAATATAAATCAGCGAGTTCCTTATCCTTAAGTGTTGCGCCTTCAATATAGCCCCAGTCGTGGACGAAGCTAGCTGCGGTTAAGCGGATGCCTAATCCTTTGACCCACTCCGGTATCCATTTAGCGACTAATGAGCTGTGAGCACCTGTACCTTTGCAGCAGCTAAATATCTCCTCGATTGATGCTTCTCTAAATGATCTGGAAGCGATCAATCAATAATAATATTCCATTAGAAGAGTGTTTTAATAATTTTATAGGGTTTAACAGCATAATTTTGTTGCTGTGGCCGTAGGGCTGTTTCTGCATTCCATTGATTGGTTTTGCCATCGCATCCCTGAATCCAAAAACCAGGTCTGCCATCAATAATGACAAATCTTCCAGTGTGAGGTAATACACATAAAATAACGACTTTTGACTTTGCTTCTGGTACTAGTCGGGTGTGTGAATCAGCGGCAACAACAGAGCTGTATGCTAGTACTAAAACACATAGACTTAGTGATAGAGTTTTCATAATTATTTACCTTCGATTTGATCCCCTACTTAATTCATCTAGTTCCAAACTTTTCTTAAGAAGCTTTAGTTTCTGTGCCTTAAACCAGAAATATGTACCGTACATCAACAACCCCATAAAGAAGCCACCGATAGCGACCCACTCATTGATTGTTAGTCCAGCGACTACCGTTATAAATGAGGCACCATAATTTGTACTAGCGGCTGCTTCTTCGATTATATTAGGGTTCTTCATTTGGTAACTTCGTAATATGATGCGGATAGAGCAACGTTGTCTAACTCCAATTCTTCCACTAATACTGTAATTATCTTGTTGCGAGTGGCGTTATCAGTAGCGTTGCAGTAGAACTCAATGACATCACCGAGCTGATAGCCATTTTTTAGCGTTGCAAAGGTCTTATAGTAATCAACATGCCGTCAGGCGGGGTGCCGTCAGGGACAGGCATATATTACTAATATCAACAATCAACTACACACCCACCTGACTCCTAGGCGAAAAATAATTACTGTTCTGGGAAGGCTATCAATCAGCCGGATGGACTCATAAACCTTACACATCTGCGGTCCACACAACATAAGCGTCACACTTGGCAGCGTTATTGTATGATGCGAGGAGTTTATCGACTGCTTTAGGTAGGAAATAGCTTGGCACTTATACTGATGCCTTTAATCCATTTAATATTTAACTTACGGGCATATTCACGTAATTTATCACAACAACCAACAGCACGACTAAATTGATGGGCGCCTTTAGGCTGCATTGTTGTATGCCAATACTCTGCCTCTATCCCTAAGCGTGCAAGTATTGGCG
>JABSRA010000143.1 GCA_013215445.1 Oceanospirillaceae bacterium | reverse complement strand
TAACTTTCAAGGTCGGTCGGTCAATGTCGCGGGTGTTTCGCTGTGGCAATCAATCGCAGTGTCCACGTTAAATGCGCAAGCGGTGTTTGATACTTACAACCTCGATATAAAGTTAACGCAATTAAACCAAGCGACCCAAGACACCATCAATGCAATTCCAGAAGTACAAAGTCAATTACAAACGGTTGGATCGGCCTTATCCAATGTGGCCCTTGATGCGACCGTGGTCAATGCGCTTAACAGTAATTTTCAACAACTGGGGTTAGATTTAATAACGAGTCAGGGTGATACCAACGTTGCATTTAATAGCATGGTTGAAAAGCTGGCTGATACCAATCAATTCGTTTTTGAGATTGATGAAGTGGTGGGACAACTCCTCGTTGAAGGCAATCAAATTTCTTATGATGTGTTTCAAAGCTATCAGTTGAAAGTGGATACCCTTGAGGGCAGTCTTAGTAGTAGCATTGAATTAATCACCAATACCGAGTCGGGACTTGAAGCTGCGCACAGCAAAATAGCGCAAAACATTGATGATATAGCCCTCATTTTAGGGGACACAGAATTAACCGATACGTTAACCAAAATCAGTGAAGTGTCGGTGAAGTTATCCCGTGTTGAGAATAGTGTTACCCAGCAAAGTGTCGACATCAAGTTAAACGACTTTGCTCAGTTTAGCCAATTGCTTGAAAGCGAATTACAGCTGACGGAGTTACTGCAGCAAAACATTGATTTTGCGTTTGCTCAGCAACAATTAGACAGCGAACTCACCGATACCCAAGCCGAGGCGAACGAAAGCAAAACCTTGATCGCCGCGTTAAATGGCCAACTGGCTTTTTATGCCCGTAACGAAAATGTCCTCACCCTTGTCAACGAAGCAAGCGCCAAGGTAACCGACACTCTTAGCAGTGAGCTAAACAATAAAATAGCTCAGGTGAATGAAACCACGAAAACGTTAGTCAATGCGGATACACTTCTTGCTGAGCGTGCGACCAGTCTAGAAGCAAAAGTGGATATTGCCGAAGGTGAAACGGTGAGCGCCACCATGCAAACCCTCGCCCGTGCGCAAGTCAGCTATTGCACTATCGGGCGCGACAGTGGCGGTAATATCATTACCAATAACGCTGATTGTACCGCCGCTGGAGGTGTATGGATTGAAGATAAACCCATTTCAGAATTGCTGGAAGTGGCACAAGTCACCAAAAGCGACGGCAGCACTGCCAGTGCCAAAAGCTTTTTACAAACCTTAGAAACTGAAACAGGAGCCTTACAAGCACGGGCGTTTTTTGGGGTGGATGCGAACGGGAAGACGGGCGGGTTAACGGTGCAAACGGTTGACGGGAATGGCAATACAGGCACCGCGACTATTTCATTGGATTTAACCGCGGGGGCGATTGTTTTACGTGATTTAGACGCTAACCCTGTGGTCTATTTTGATACTGAAAAAGGCCGTCATACGTTTAAAGGCACGATTGAAGCGACTGAATTAATTTTATCCGATGGGTTTGTTTATGATAAAGCTTCGTTAAAAGGGGACACAGGCGCAACAGGCTCTAAAGGGATCAGAGGCTATACAGGTTCAACTGGCTCGCAAGGTCAACAGGGTAGTCAAGGTCCACAAGGTTTATTACCTTCGCCAACATCTGGTATCGCTGGATTAAAAGCAAATAGTTCATATCTGGGATATTGGAACGGTGATACTTGGAAAACCTATATTGACAATGCAGGACGTATTTATGGTGCATCTGGTAATGCTTTGTTTGATTTTAACCCGAGCGCTAATTCACTCAAAATTACGACGACGAATGTCACCTTAAGAGGAGGAGGCGGAGCCAAATTTATCGTTAGTACAAATGACACTAGCAGTACGGCGTTTATTTTTAAAGATTCTGCCAATGCTGTTCGCGTGATTATCGCTGAATCGGGCAATATAACGGCACAGTCAGCGAGTGGCAATGGCGTAGCAGATTTTTATTCGAACGGCTCTTCCTCTTATAGCTTTTATGGCTCAAGAAGAATGTGGGCGGGTGATGGCGTGAGTCCCTTCACGGGAAGTCATATAGGGATAAGACGAGAGAAAACCGCTTATGAATTAGGCGACCTTATGGTGAGGCTAGGCGTGTTGACTAAGCCTGACGTTAATAACTCAATGTCATTGCTTGGGTTATCGTCACAGCATAAACAAAAGACGTGCTACGGCGTTATAGCACACGACATCTCCGTTATGGAGCGCATTGCATTAGCTAAACAGCTTCCTATGGGGTTGACCCAAGAACAGATCGAACTTGAAGACAGACTTATTACCATCAACAGTGTGGGAGAAGGACTGATAAACGTATGTGGCCTTGGCGGCAACATTGAAAACGGAGACAACCTTTGCGCAAGTTCAATGCAGGGTAAAGCGCAGTGCCAAGGCGATGATTTAATTTACAACTACACCGTTGCTGAATCCCACGAAGATGTCATTTTTGATCACCCCGAACAAGTGGTGCAAATCGCTTGCACTTATAAATTCTAACCTTGCACCTACTGCACCTATTAATGAAGTAACTAACTAAGGAATATTATGCCTGTTAATTATATGACCGCCATAGCGGCCACCGTAGAAACCAACAGTAACACCATCACGATTACCGGGGAAAGTGTCGATTTCTCCAAAATTGATGAAAACTATGTTGTGCTGTTAGACAACGGGCTTTATGTGATGCCCGTTGTTTCCGGCACTGTCTTTGATGCAAACGGTGACTCAACCTTAACCCTTGTTGAACCTTGGCTAGGGGCCGCACTGACCCATAAAAAGTTATTGGTTATTCCCGTCTTCGCCAAAATTTATGAGTCGGTTGCCGCAATGACCGCGTTAAATGAGGTGACCCGTGGCATTTTATTAAAATTAGAAAATGTATTAAGTGCGACTACGCCGACGCTTGAGATTGCGGTGGGATCGACAGCGACCATTCAAACCGTGCCCTATGGTTTTGTCTTAGCTCAAGTTACCGCGTTAATTGACCAGTTAAATTCCCTTGTTGGTAGTGTATTGGCCCCCAGTAAAGCGATATTTTTTGCACTGGCTGAGCAGCGCAAACGGGAAAGTGCGGGCAGTGGCTTTGCTGAATGGGGCAATCATGTACATGAAAAAAAGAGCGCTTATTACGACCATATTAATGAAGGTTTATATGTGAGAAGCCCTCAGTTTTTAGATGGTGACTATACTAATTCCTTGTTATTTGGCAGACAAGGCTCATTAGGGGAAGGTGTATCTCTTACAGAGTCCCCTTTGGTCAATGTTAATGGTTATGAAATTAGCGTCTCTGACGTATTGAATTTATCGAGTAATAACTTTATCAAGCTACCGTCAGCACCCGATGGTCTAGACAAAAGCGATGGCACTCGCTACATAGATTTAGCTGCCGCAATAATTGATGGTGGCACGTCCTTAAGTCATTCAGTGTTATCAAGACAGGACTTTGTGTTTTTGGAAGTTTGGCACGAGAAGATTAGCGAGAAAGACATTGTCGTACCCTTGGGAAATGTACAGTATGGCGGCACCTCTTTATATGGTATCGGGATGAACCCGTTAAGTACTTATGGTGTGCCTCAGGGATACTCGGCATTCGGTCATTGGGATACGAACACAGAGGGGCGTGGCAGACAGTGGTCAACGATTGATGCCGCAAGTAAAACGCTTTTTATTCAAGACCATCAGAACAATATCTATAGTGACAATGGTGAGTTAATTCAGGTGCGTTATCGCATTCGAGTGGTTAAGGGGCTTGGGGATGATTGGGATATAGATTTTAATAAAAACCTCTATCAAGATGAGGGAAATCTACAGTACGTACATGCGCAAGGTAAACTGACTACTATTTCAGTGGAAATAGGGGAACGAACGATTGGTAATAGTGGCGTATTCGCTGTTTATAATAATGGCTTTAATAATACGACGATAGGTGCTTGGGGTGCGGTAAATCAAAGTTATAATTCGATAGATGCCTCTTTGGCGCATGATGGTTTATGTTTCGCTGTGCCTATTGCATTGGTTCAAAGGGTAAATAAAGGGGCTTATCATCCTAGTTATAACCCTGAAGGTTCTGCAACGTTTGATACCGGATCAGGACGATTTTTATGGGCACATGTATCCGTAAATGCAACAGATAAATCATACTGTTTTACTCATGTTGGTGGAGCTTTTAGTGGCAGTTTAGGCAGCAATAATAAGGGGAGAGCAGATGGAAAATTCTACGATGGGATCTATGCTAGTGACATACAAGACTTACGTATGAGCGCTAAGAAGTTACCTTTATCAGAAATTCGTGAAAAAGCCAAAAGAAAAGCCATTGCTGGTGAAATTCGTGGGGTTGAATCAGCTTCATTTACAGAAGTATCTACGGTTACGGCTATCAGCGCGGGACAGTGGACTAATGATAATAATTGGGCCGTTGGGGGAAGGTATACCCACAGAGCAACTAAATCACTTACATCAGGTCTTTGGCGTGATTTGCCGGGAGAGGTTGATATAACGGAACGGCATATTTTTGTTCATGCTGTGTCAAGTACAGGAGAGATTGTTAAAGCGCAAGTTTTTATGATAAAGCCTACATTAGGTGCGGGTGCTTTCCAAACGGTAGTTTCAAATCCATTTTCAGCTTTTTGCACCGATTTAGGGACAAACCTCGTACTGTCCCGGCAGCAAACGTCAAAATCAGCGAAACCAACATGGACCGATATTATTGGTAGTCCTGCCAATATTGCGGCTTCTTTTCCTGACGGTGTAGAGGGACAATGGATACCTCAAATACCCGATGGCACTTGTCAGAACTTCAAATTCAATAGAAAAGTACTGAGCAGGCTTCAGTCCCTTTCTTCTGATAATAATGGAGACGCTTGGAATGCCAGTACCTTTGGGTCGTCGGTAGACAATGGTAGTTCATTAAATTCGCATACGTCATCCCCTCCATCAGGACAGATTTACTTAGTCCATTATGAAACTCAAGCCCATTTTACCGAGGATGCGGTAAATTCTGAAGTGTTACATCTGGGTGATATCACCATGACTAATGGGAGGTATATAGAACAAGGAGGGTTGATGACAAGCAATCTCATAGGCAAGGTCTCAACCTATCCGTACGGGGATGGATCTAATGTCACTATACCCGTGGAGGAGCATAGGATTCGAGATAACAACCTCGACAGTTGGCTGGGTGTACATCATAAAAATCTAATGGTCAACAACAGTCAATCGGCGGCAGTAAAATACCTCACATTTCTATCTCACGATGACGGTCAGTTGACCCTAAACTTTGTGTATAAGGAAATGGTTTGGGATATTGCTTTAGATACAGGAAACGAGTTCGTTGATATAGCGGGTACAACTGTGGCTGATAGCCTTACGGTTGGGCTACATTACAACATAACGACTGGAGCTTTTGCAGGGTATTATTTGTGTATTGCGGCCAATATAACGGTATCTGCACTTGATAGCATTACTAATTTGTATTTAGACCAAGAGGGTAATATTCATGCTCAGTCAGGTGAGCTACTTCTAAAAAGATGGGACGGCAACGGCTTCGGCGATAACAACCAGTTTGAAATAGCCGATAATCAAAATACCCTGACAGACGACAATGGGAACCCAGTCTTTTACGGCACCGCCCGTGTTGGCTTACCTTATTTTTACGTGGGAGAATAATCATGATAAACAGTTACTCATACAACAATGATGAAAACTTAGGTGCCATCGGTTTGTCGGTCACCATGACTGAAAGCAATTCCTTAAAAGA
>JABSRA010000142.1 GCA_013215445.1 Oceanospirillaceae bacterium | reverse complement strand
CCTCTATCTTGGCCAACAGCATTAACCTTACCACTCTAGCGGGTGGGGTGGGGACAAATACCCAGGCATTAACTATCGATTCCTCGCGCCTCAATAGTGCCGGGACGGTGACGGTTAATGCACAAGGTCATGTAGCATTGACTGAAGTGAGTGGTAATCTTAACGTCAATAGTATCCTGGCTGCCCAACAAAATACTGCCCCGCAAGGCAGTGGAGTGTATGGCGTTCAGTTGACGGCAGTCGATGGCTTTATTTTAGATGCCAACACCGATGAAGTACGTACTGCCGGTATAGATACCAGTAGAGCGCAGCGTTTTTATGCAGAAACTCAAGTCAGTGGTGCCGCCAATGATGACACAACCTTGTACCATCAATACTGGCAGATCTTACGTACTGAAGTGGTCGCGTATCAAGCAGATGTGAGTGATTATGCAGCCTTTGAAAGCTTGTTTTTAGCATTACCAGATACGGCTACCCAAACTGAAATCGATGACTTGGCAGCGGCCAAATTGGCGATGGTCAACTACCACAAGAGTATTTCGAGCGCCGATCGCTACGATATGAGCTATGTCTCTGACCCTGACGATTCAGGCAGCTTGGCGACAGACTTATATCATAAGTATTGGCAGAATTTACGCCCCCTCCTTCTCGTTGATTTTCAAACTGAGGTCGCCGACTATGCCAACTACCAGAACCTTTTTAGTGATCTAACCGGTAGCGATTTAACACAAGCCCAGAGTGCTATTGCCGCGCTAAACAGCACCTTTAATAGTAGTGCCCAATATGATCAGAATTACGATAAATTGGCGCAATTAAAGCTCGATAACGGCTCCGCGGATCCAGACAAAAACAGTCAGTTCAAATCCGATGTGTTGGCTGAGATTGGTAAGAATCGGGATAAATTTAACAGCATACTTTCACCCGGTATTGTGGCTAAACTCTATCCAGGTACGCCAATTATTGGTGGAGTGGGGCCGACAACGGCGGAAGTGGCTAATATCGATGTATTGGCCAGCGGTAGTCAAATTGTGCTCGTTGCAAAACAAGGCTTGGGAAACACTGGTGAGCGGGTCAGTATTGATATGTCAGAGGGTGTTTATAAACTAACTGATGATGAGCGTACTTTGTTATCGCAGGCGACCGGTAATGATGTCGTGGCGACAGTGTATGATTTTTACCGTTATAAAATGGGTGATGCAGCCGCAGTTACTGAGGTTGTTAATTTTGACTATAACAATACGTCGTTATGGCAAGGTGTGACCACCATTAAGGTGGGGGCGAACACCGGCAGCACCAGTCTCAATAATGGTGATCTGGTGGAAGTGGATCAAGACGGGATTCCGGCGCTGTTTCAATACACCGGTAGCAGTGATGATGTCGACTTGAATAGCACCAATTTTGAAGCCAATGGTGCCCCCTGGGAGCGAGTGCTTACCCAGAGTGTGGCGCCTGGCAGTTCGCTAGACTTGTTGCGCAATGAGATTGTGATGCAATTGGAGAGTGTCACCATTCAACTCTGGGATGATCTCAACCTTAAAGGACCTGCCAGTTTGACCGCGATAACCACCGGGATTGATGCCGGCATTGCGCTCGAGCAAGAGGGCGACTTGAAAGTCAATGTTATCAATGGATCAGATTGGGTGCGCTTGAGCGTATCCGGTAATCTTATTGATACGGGCAATTCGAACACTGCGGCAATTATCAGCGCTGGCGATTTGGTGTTGATCACTAAAGGTAATATCCAAGCAACGAATGGCAGTGCGCTGCGCATTCAAGTTGCCAGTGAGGGTCAGCTAAGTGTCGATGCAACAGGATCGGTTAATCTTTGGCAGGTAGAGGGAAATGCTGTTATAGCCGGTGCTACTCATACGATTAGCGATTTGAAGTTGGCGGATATAACCGCCGTCGGCAACATCACTATCGGTGCTGGTTTATTGGCAGATAGCGAAGCGAGTTTGAGCAGTGGCCTGGCTCCAAGTGGCAATGCCGATATTGTCGTCGAGAAAATCACCACCAGTACCGGGGTCGTCAGCTTACTAGCAGCCCATGACATCTTGGACGCTTTTGCGGATTCCGCTAGCGCCATCATTAACATCCGCGCTCAAAGTTTAGTCTTGTTGGCTGGTAATGGTATTGGTAACCGTCAAGCGGGAATCAATAATTATTTGGACATTAAACTCAGTGGGACCATAAAAGCTAAGGCACAGGGCGATATTTACCTGAACGCGGTAGAAACAGATTTGAGTGTTGATCATATTAGCTCCCAGGTAACGGTTTCATTGAAGGCCACTAAATCGATATTGGATGCGCAGAGCGATAATGATAATCAACTGATGAGCTTGATCGGTGAGAGTGATATCAGCGCTAAATCGATTAACTTGATCGCCCTCAAAGGTGCCATCGGGCAATACGGTAATCAGTTAGAAATAGATACGGATGCTAGCCATTCAGGCGTTTTAAACAGTTACAGTGCTTTAAATACCTATCTAAGTGAAACTGTCGGTGATCTAACACTGGGTAATGTAGTGGCAGATTCTGATAATAGCGGGGCGGCGGATGCTGATATCTATTTAGTCGGGGCAGCCAGTATTAATAATGGCGCGACGTCCGGGATAAACATCAGCGCCGATCAGGTCCGTATTATCGCCGTAGATAGTATTGGTGTAAACACGGCGATTAGCTCGCAAATAAATTCTTTAGAAGCTCAAGCGGTCAATGGTTCTATCGATTGGCTAAATACTGGGCATTTACAGCTCGGCAATGTGACTAATTTGTTAAGCGGTGTCAGTGCTACAGGCAATATTAATATCGCGGCGAATAGTCCACTGACGGTATTAGAAGATGTGCTCTCTAGCGGGGGGGATATTCGCTTGAGTGCGTTGGATTCGAGCGCGGCAGCCACTGATATTCTAACCATTACCTCGGGTACGAAAATCGAGGCGCTGGGCGGTAGTGTGACGTTAAATGCAGGTGATGCGTTACTCCTAGAGCTGGATGCGCAGCTATTCGCTAACCAATCGCTAGTGTTGAATACCGATCTGGGTAATGCGGATGCTGAAGGGGCAATCGTCACTTTATACGGGTCGCTAGAAGCGGCTAATATAGCGATCAATACTGGTGCTGGGGATGATCAAATACTGTTAGATGTAAAGGAGTTAATTGGTGATACGGCCGTGGTGACAGGCGCTGGTGATGATTTAATCACGGTCAATCAATTACACAGTCGCAGTGATAGCTTACGACTCGACGGTGAATCGGGTTCTGATAGCTACATCATTAATCGCAGTGCAAACGATACAAATTATGTCATTGATGTACTTGATACTGGTGCAGAGGATTTAGGTGCCGATACGCTAACCATCAACGGCACCGCGGCTGCTGATACCTTCTTGCTGCGCGCCGAGTTTGTCGCCGCGCTACACGAGGATGTCAGTAATAGCAGTGTTGGTTATACCGAAAATGTTGAGCGAATTAACTACAATAGCAATATTAATGCGCGTTTAACCATCAATGGCTTGCAAGGCGATGATAAATTCTTCTCGGATGATAATAGCAGTATCACTACCTTAGACGGTGGCGCTGGCAAGGATACTTTCCAAATTGGTCAACTATTTGCCGATGATCGTAGCTCAGTGTCAGTTAATGGGGCTACCCCTAATGTGGCTGACGGGGATGAAATAGAGACTACCGAAACCACCTTGGGTTACCTCAGTAAGGGCAACAGTTATGCGATGGTCATCTACGGTGGTGACGGCGAAGATTTGATTAAAGTCTACAGCAACAAAGCGATCACTAAGCTCTATGGTGAAAACGGTGATGATAGCTTTATTATTCGGGCATTTTTGTTAAAGGGCAGCCAGACCACCGCCGGAGGGGGCGATATTGAACTCTTTGGTGGAGCGGACAACGATAGTATTCAATACAGTATTAACTCGCCGCTAACCATTGATGGCGGCAGCGGTACAGACAGCGTGGTGGTCTTGGGTACAGAGGGTGATGATAGCTTTATGATTACCGACCACGGCATCTTCGGTGCGGGTCTCAACATCGGCTTTACCGGGGTTGAACTGGCAGAAGTGGACGGTCTGGAAGGTGATGATACTTTTTATATTCTCAGTACCAATGCCAATATGATCACCACTATTATCGGCGGTTTAGGGGCAGATACCTTCAACGTTGCCGGTGATGTGACGACGCCTATTGTCTCCTACTCGGTCGAGGGGCGCAGCAGCTTTATTAATCACAGCGTGCTCAGTGACGATGCCGCTTACAATGACATCTTCGTCAACGGTTTGGCACTCAATGTGGCCGACAGTGAAAATGGCGCGGTGAAAATTGATGCGGTAGATGGCGAACTAGTGGTCAACGAAGGTGGGTTGTTGCCCGATTATTATGAAATCTCCATGGATGTCGCACCACCGATGGCAGCCACGATGGTCTTCATTACTGTGTCGGCGGCGCGTTCATCATCGAGTGATAAAGCGCTACTCAATAATGGTATCGCAGCAGACAGTGTTTTAGTCTCTATCGACGGTACTAACTTCTATGAATCGCTGGTGATCAGCGTCACTAATGCTAATTGGGCAGATAAACATCAAATTTTTGTGAAGGCGGTGGATGATAGCAGCGCTGAAGGCCTGCGTGATTATGTGATCTCTCACAGTACTAGCAGTAGCAATCTCGATTTTGATGGGCTGGATATCGCCAACATCGAAGTCACCGTGAATGATAATGATCAAGCAGACTTAATCGTGACCAGTAGTGTGAACCCGTTTGTAGTTGAAAACGGTGCTAGTCAGAGATTTGAGGTGCGCTTGGCGACTCAACCGGCAGTGGGAGAAATAGTCACAGTGGCTCTGAGCGAGATAGTACCTACGAACGTAGATGCACAATTGCTTTTTGGTACCAGTAGTTTGACTTTTACCCATGACAACTGGGATTCACTGCAGAGCTTTACCGTCAGTGCGAAGAATGACGCAGCGGTGGAAAATCTTTATCAGGCTAACGTGTCGTTAACCACCACCAGTACTATGAGCACTTATGCAAACGTGGATACTATCGAGGTCAAACTCAATGTAGTGGATGATGACTCCGGGGCCGTTATCGTCAGCGCCACTGATGGCGGTACTGTGGTCAGTGCCAATAATAGCGATAATTATTCAATAAAATTGAGTAAACAACCGACAGCGCCAGTCATTATTAGCCTTCTCAACGACCAGCAAATAATCATAACCAGTACCATAACTGACCCTAGATTTGATAGTGCCACTAATACTGTGACCTTTACTGCCAGTAATTGGAATGTGCCGATAGTCTTGACCGTTAATGCCAACCCAGATTACCAGCCGGACGCGGATCAGCAGCCGGTGCAAAACCCTGGTTTACAGGCACATACGTTGGATAATATTCGCGGTAAGCTAATTATCGATGGCGGCGTGCCGGCTGATAAGCAGCGCAGCTTGAGCGCAGCGGTGATGTTACCCACAGAGTTAGACGGTGAGTTGGTGATTACTGGTTTAGGCACGGATGAGTCTGAACAGACCGATGTGCTCAATGTATTTAATGATGGCAGTATCATAGATGATGTCGATGGTCTGTTAACCGCGACCAGTATTACCGGTTTAGGCATGGGTGCTGGGCTCGGGATTGAATATGCCAATATCGAAGTATTACAAACCTATTTGGGAACTGGCGACGATCAATTTGTAGTGGCGGGTACCGCAGCGGGCAGCATCAATGTGATTCACGGCGGTGGCGGCAACGATACCTTAACCGTGACGGGGTCAGACAGTAACAGTGCGCTGATCTTACTCGGTGACTCTGTGCAAGATGGTAGTAGCTACAATGCAACTTCCGATCAGAAAA
>JABSRA010000141.1 GCA_013215445.1 Oceanospirillaceae bacterium | reverse complement strand
CACCATCGAGCCCGCTACAACAGGACTTATCCAACCTGAACTATTAATGATCACGATGATAACAAAGGCGACCAAAAAACCAGGCAACGGGAATCTTGAACCACCAGCGGGGGTTTTGTTAGAGCTACGAAATGCGACGATCAATGAAATAAGTACCACAACTGGCACTAACATCGCGACCCGCAGTAACTTGGTAAAGGTTGCAATATCACCAACTTCATCAGACATCATATAACCAGCACCGACCACCTGAGCGACATCATGGATGGTTGCACCCAGAAATATCCCGCTCTCGACATTATCCAGAGCCAACTGGGTAACCACAAAGGGATAAACAATCATGGCGACAGTGCTGAGCGCCGTCACAAAAATAACGGTAAAGACTAAATTCTTTTCTGTATTCTTATCCTGAAGTAGCACCGCTGATACGGCCAGGGCGGCGGATGCACCACATATACCGACAGAGACACCGGACAAGATGCTCTGCAAGCGTCCTAATTTTAACCAGCGTCCGGCACAATAACCAAACAAAATAGTCGCAGGCACTGCCGTCAACACGATGGCAATGGGAGTAAATCCCAAGTCTAACAGCTGCTCAACCGTGATACGTGCACCTAGCAGCGCAATACCAAACCGCAGTACTGCCTTGGCCGAGAACTGAATTCCGGCAACGCAGCGTCCTTCAACCGATAGATAATTAAAGGCCATTCCCATTAACAGAGCATATAAGATGGTCGGTCCGCCATAACTTTCCGATACAAATTTAGCCGCCATCCCGACCACGAGGCAGATAATAAAACCCGATGATCGGTCTGAAACAAATCCAATCCATGGAGAATCACGGAACCTGGCCATATATGATAAGTGAGAGTTCATTTATATTTTCTCGGTAATTACGATACATATTAAATTTTTCGACAAGCTAAAAGAAATCACCTTGAACTACTCAGGAAATTGGCGATTATACTAAGCCGCTCAATGGTTCTAGGCCGCGTCGTTATTCATCTTTTCGTCGCGTTCATTTTCACTCTTGCCGACTAGTGTCGCCTGTTACTATAGCGATCGCATTTTCTGGAAAACCTGCTCGAACAATCAATTCTTTGAGCTTTATCGCCGATAATGGGGCAAGTTCAGAAGGTTTAAGTAATATGCTATTACCGGTCGCGATGGCCGGTGCTAATTTATGCGCCACTAGGTTTAGAGGATCATTGAATGGCGTAATAGCCACTACAACGCCCAATGGCTCTCTCGTAAAGTAGCCGTGTCTATTTTCAGAGCCATTGTAATAATCAAAAGGTATCAGTTCACCGACATGACGTTTCGCCTCTTCGGCAGCCAGCTTAAATGTGTTGATTCATCGATCAACCTCTTTATTGGACTGAGTAATCGTTTTCCGGATTCTTGAGTAATGAGTTTGGCAAACTGATGTTTTTCAAGTGTGATTAATTTCGCTGTTTCCGCCAGAATTTCACTGCGTTTAAAACGGCTTAATGATCTGCATTGCAAGGCGGCCTGCTTTACCATGTAACCTATAGATTCCACATCTTCCTTGGAGGTTATAGTGATGGAATCAATCACTTCTCCTGTTGTAGGGTTAATAATATCAATGCTATTGTTTTCTTTCATAATCTATCCATTAAAGAACTTATATCGTTAGAACGGGTTTCAATTAAGCTTGCTTCAGCAGTAGCTTAGCCATAAACCGTGAAACTTAGCTTAGTGTTTTTAGTAATAATTCCGCCTCTATCACCAATCTCAATTGATCCATAACGCTGCTTAAAACACTCTGGTAACGCCCGATCTCCCTCTAGAGACAACCACAGACGAAATAGGTGACGACGGTCTTTAGCGTCGGGCCAATCGGTAAAACCTTCTCTGTCGTGCAATAGAGAATGGTTATAAACAAATTGCATATCACCTTGTTCTAACTGCATTGCAAAATTTAACTCGGGATCATTGGCCAGTTGATCGAAATAGTCGAGCGCTTCAATATGGGCAGAGGTTAGACGTTTAGCATCAGAAAAACGTTGGGCGCTATCAATATACTGGCGTTGATACATGCCAGTCAGTTTCTCTTGGTACCAGTTAAAAACAGGAATGTCGAAATAAGATTTCGCTCCCTCTGGTACTTCTCCACGTCTATCGGTGGCGATAGGTTCAAATAAAAGCGCCAGTAAATCAGGTCGGGTAGCGCGCATCTTGTTGTAGATACTCACCACGCTAACTAGCAGTGATTTACCACCAATCTTGGCTTTTTTTAAGCACAGCAGACCGACGACATCTGCCGAATCGGTATGAAAAGTTTGCCTAGCTGAGGTTTGATAGATTCTGGTATGAGTATCTTCTGGCTCGGCCCCAATATTACGCACGTGTCCTAAAATATCCCCTCGGGCATTTTGCGATCTAGCGTTACCTAAATGCACCCCAATACCACAAAATATGGTGGCGATCATTTTTTGATCATATGAATTAATGGGCAAGCCTCTAATCACTTCAAAACCGATGCCGTTGATCAAGGTGTCACGTAATTTAGATAATCGGGGACCCAAAGTGGCTAAGATAAAATTGTGCTGGTTCAGTTCACCGATATTTTTATCTGACTCAATAAATTTGATGGCTGCACTTTCAAGCTCAATAATTTCTTCTTGACTCAGCTGTGTTAACCACCGTTCGGGGTGCGCTACCATGTCGGCGCCAAGCCATGCACATGGGCCCTTTATTTCTGAGTTTGGTATCTCCAACTTTTGCATTGTTTACCTCTCCATGATTTCTTGACAGATAATAATTTAACATTTAGTCTAAAAATACTTTAGCTTGTTTTTAATGTTTCAAAGAGAACATAAAGTTATGGATATAAAATTTCTTGAAAGTTTAATCGCAGTGGTTGAGCAAGGCTCAATAGCTGCCGCCGCTCGTGAACAAAACCTAACGGCTACCGCAGTGAGTCAGAGAATTAAAACCCTTGAACGACAGTTAAACTGCAAGTTGTTATCTCGTGTCGGTCACAATGCCCTACCAACTGAGACCTGTATTAGGATCCTCCCGCGGGTAAAAAAATTGATTGCTGATAGTGTCTGGCTCAAGGCCGATACAGCACCTGGCGGGCTATTTGGGGAGTTAAAACTGGGTGCCATTCCAACAGCATTAACTGATTACGTTCCTATGCTGGTCAAAGAATTCTCGAGTACAGCTCCAGAAGCGGATTTGGTCATTATTCCCGGTTCTTCTAGCGATTTATATGATCAGTTACTCGAGAAAAATATTGATGCCGCACTGATGATCGCACCTGCTTTTACCGTGCCTAAAAAGTTTCAGATGACAGAAATTGCCATCGAGCCACTGTGTTTCATTTCACACAAAAAGCTAGAGGGCAGCATCTCTGAAATATTAGCTAATCATCCTTTAATTCTTTTTGATCGCAGTACGTGGGGAGGTAAATTAACCTGGCAATGGTTGTTGGAGCAAAACTGTAAGTTTAATACACTATGTGAAATAGACGCCTTTGAAACAATGGTTGCGATGGTGCAAACGGGCTTAGGTATAACAATTCTCCCGAAATGGAGAGGCTTGATGTTGCATAAAAATATTTCGGTACGAGAGATTCCGACAGCTAAAGCTGTGTGCCGGAAAATCATCTTGCTGTCAGATCGGGCGTCACCAGCCCAGAGCCTGATTGAATTGTGTCATGGTAATCTGTTGATATTTATTGAAAGTGATACTAGGAATCAATAGGGTCAGAGTAAATTGATTTTCCGATTTTCCCACGAACCAACCCCTACCCTACTCTTCTGATAGCTCTAATATTGATTGTCGCCACCAAGCTTTTTTTAACTGACCCGCCATTACATTGGTCATAATGTCACTCAGACTTGATTATCAATTTACTCTGACCCCATTGATCTTGGGAAATTATCAATTTACTCTGACCCCATTGATCTACTCTAATCTTTTACATCAATACAACGACCCTGCTGTACAAAAAACGATCATGATAATTAACTGTCCTTATTCGGCGACAAACCTGATCTATATCAACGCTTCTGCGATCAAATAAGCTTTGCACACAAATCATTCACTAAGCCTTTAATTCCTAATATATAATTCCGTTCGAAATTTTTAGAACACCAACTACACAGAGGCTGTAAAAAATATTATGACTAGCCAAAATACGGAAATGCTATTTAGCCCATCAGAACAACTCGTATCTATTACTGATACTCGAGGAATTATTACCTATGTTAATGATGCTTTTTCTCGTGTTTCAGGATATACCCAAGAAGAACTAATTGGCCAACATCACAATATTATCCGACACTCAGATATGCCCTCTGCGGCTTTTGCCGACTTATGGCAGAAACTTAAAAATAACCAGCCATGGCGTGGCATGGTAAAAAACCGTTGTAAAAATGGTGATTATTATTGGGTGGATGCCTATGTAACTCCCCTGAAAGAAAACGGTGTGGTAACAGGCTATCAGTCGGTACGAGTCTGTCCAAGTTCAAAGCAAAAGCGTACTGCAGCCGCCCTATACCAACGACTGAATAACGGCAAAAAAATTCTCGACTTTGCAGTAAATCGACCTTTAAAACATAGTATTTTTAGTGTTTTATTGTTATCCATCTGCGCCTTACAATTCTATCTAAGCCAAAATCTCTTGGCTCTAATGGTGCCATTTTTACTGTTAGCGGTAATATTGATCATTTATAGAGAAGAATTTTTTAACCTACCCCGTTATATTTTTAAAATAAAGGAGCAGATTGATAGCCCATCAAGGTATGTCTTTTCCGGGAGCGGCCTAGTTGGTATTGCCGATTATCATCATGAAATGGCGATAGCAAGATTACGCACAGTATTGGGTCGAGGTAGTGATTATGGACATACCTTGGTGGATATATCCAACATCCTTGGGGCTGATGCTAATAAATCCTTAGACGGCCTTAACCAACAAAACGAGCATCTGGGGCAGTTAACGATTGCTATGCATGACTTCAGTGCATCAATCGTAGAAATTAGTCATAGTACGGTTAGGTCAAACGACCATGTCAATGAAGTTAATGACGTATGCAAGGATGCGATAGACATCATGAATATAACGGAAGATACCATTTCGTCATTAGCACTAGAAGTAGAGGTCTCTGCCAATGCAGCATCGGGACTAATCACAGATGCGAACGAAATCTCAATTATAATGCAGGAGATTAGTGGAATTGCTGACCAAACCAATTTATTGGCGTTAAATGCTGCGATCGAAGCTGCCAGGGCCGGTGAACAAGGACGAGGTTTTGCGGTAGTCGCAGATGAGGTTCGAACCTTAGCGGGCAGAACCCAGCGAGCAACGGTGCAGATCCAAGAATCTGTGACCGCACTGCAACAGACACTATCTTCTTGGCAAGAGATGATGCGAAACAACCAAAACCAGGCAAAACAATGTAGTGAGCAAAGTATCTTGGCTGGCGAGTCTATGGCCAACATTATCAATATGATGGGAAAAGTTGCAGATACTTCTATGCAAGTTGCCGCTGCCACAGAAGAGCAGAGCGTGGTCTCTGAGCAAATTAGTATTAGCATTCAGACCATCGATGATATATCCAAAGAAAATACTCTTTTAGCACAAAAACTAGAAATGAATGGTAGTGCGGTGCAGGCAAGTGCAAATCAAATCAATGACCTAAATAAAACGTTTCAATAGATCATTTTTTAGAGCCACCACAAGGACCAGAGATGCAAAACACCCGTTCATATCCAGCGTTTAATACTCATAATAATCTGTTACTGGAGGCACTGTCAGTCATATACCAGCAGTTAAACCCCACGCATTGTTTTGTCGCCAAGGTTGAACCACTAAACACTGAGATCACTACCTTGTGTTATATAAAGCAAGGACAGTACTGCGCTAATTTCTGTTATCAGCTAGCGGGTACACCTTG
>JABSRA010000140.1 GCA_013215445.1 Oceanospirillaceae bacterium | reverse complement strand
TGGTAACTGCCACGATCGCCTTGGCGAGCACAGCGTCCCTGTAATTGTCGATCGATACGCGATGAGTCGTGCAAGCCGGTAATGATAACATGCAAGCCCCCCAATGCCTCTACTTTTGCATCTAGCTTAATGTCAGTACCACGCCCAGCCATACTCGTGGCAATAGTGACGATGCCTGTTTCTCCTGCACGCTCTATCACCTCTGCCTCAACGTGGTCCTGACGGGCATTTAACAGCTGATGCTCAATACCCTCATCCTTTAATACTTGGCTCAGCGCTTCAGAGGCCGCCAGTGATTGTGTACCGACCAGCACTGCCCGACCGAGCTTTTGTAACTGGCTAACCCGCTCACAGACAGCTTGCCACTGACGGGTTTCATCGAGATAAAAACGATAGCCAGTGAGCATTCGTTTAGAGCTTTTATTGGTGGGCACATTGACCACCGGTAGCGCATAGACTCGCCACAGTTCAGTGCTGACTTCACTGGCAGTGCCGGTCATTCCCGATACTTGATGAAAGAGCCGAAAAAAGTTTTGAAAGCTAATACTTGCCAACGTCTCGCGAGGAGGACTGAGCGGGCAACCCTCTTTTATTTCAATCAGTTGATGCAGACCTCGCTCCCAAGTTCGATCTGGCATTAAGCGCCCGGTATGCTCATCGATAATCACCACTTTCTGCTCGGCCACTAAATAGTGTTTGTCTTTAATAAATAAATGCCTAGCAGTCAGTGCCTGACGCAATAACTCCAGACGCCTGACTTGGCCCTGCCAAAAAGGCCCCAAATCGGCGGTAATCTCTAAGCCCAGTAACTCACCGGCTTGATTCATTTCAACCTGCCGCTTTTGCAGCAAAATCTTATAATCTCTACCCACTTGCAACTGTTGTGAGAGTTCCATCGCCTGGTGATAGATAAGCTGCTGTTGCGCCTGCGGCACTTCCTCACCAGAGATAATCAGCGGGGTACGCGCCTCATCTAGCAGCACACTATCCGCTTCATCGATCACTGCAAAGTGTAGCCCCCGCAGCATCAACTGCTGTAACTTATCTGCTCTAGTACTCAAAAACAACGCATGTAAGTGCAGCGGATGCTGCCTATCGGCCAGCACAATACTGTCCTTTAAATAGTCAAAGGCCAATTCGTTGGCCGTGCAATAGACAATGTCTCTCGCGTATTGCTCGCGCCGCTGGGCAACTTCCATACCTTGTACAATCACCCCTACCGTTAACCCCAAGCGGTGATAGACCGGAGACATCAACTGCGCATCCCGGCCAGTCAGGTAATCATTCACCGTGATCACATGCACCGGGACTCCTGCCATCGCCGCCGCCGCGACCGGCAGAGTAGCGGTTAAGGTCTTGCCTTCACCGGTCTGCATCTGTGCTATGTTGCCGTGTAGGATAGCCAATCCACCGAGCAACTGCACATCAAAGTGGCGCATATTCAAGCTGCGCCCAGCCACCTCGCGAATAGTGGCAAATGTGCTAACCAACAATTTATCGGTCAAGCCGCTATGGCGTAACCCGGCGCGAAGGTTGATGATCTGTTGATCGAGTTCGCTTTGGGTTAATTGTTGATACTCTAGATTTAGGCGTTTTATTCTCCACAGCAATGGCCGATAACTGAGCCGTGATGCTCGCAGCGGTCGACTAAAAAAGTTACTCAAGGTTCGCCACCAGCGAAACATCAGTTGCTGACGCTCGATACTGCGCTGCGGTCTCTCTAGATTATTCGCCGGTCTTTTGCGCGGCCTCTTATACATCAAATTGCCTCAGGAATAGCCTGCGAGTAGCCCGATACCAGCGCCAAAACATCGGTTCTGGGTCGTGCTCGATCAGCACGTAGACCCTCTCATCAAAACGCTGTTTTAATTCTCTAGGAGCCGCAATTTCCAGTCGAAAATAGCTTTGATAACTCTGTAATTCTTGTTCACGCTTCGGGTCGAGGATTATTCTCCCACCGCCTTCGGTGCTTAAGGTAATACTCGGTAATAATTTTGTAGAGCTGGGCAGCAGCCGAATTAACTGTCCCGGGTAACTGGTATTGGGCTGTGACGCCACCCGCAATTCTATACTGCGACTCTGCCAGCGAACCCTATCTATGTCATCTTCTGAGATCATTACCGCCAGCGGTAAAGTGGCATAATCGATAATATAACCGAGTAGATCGCCACGCTGGAAAAAGCGCCCCTGCAGCTGTTCTCTATTGATCGCGACAAATTCACCTGCCACTGTGCTGGAAACTGTCAAGCTGGCGATGCGCTCCTGCAGACGCCGGTACTCTTGCTCGATGTAGTTTAACTCTTGCAGTAAAATATCCGCGGCATTTCGATCGCCAATACTGCCCTGATAGCGCGTCTTTGCCTCGAGATATTGTGCTTTGACGACCGCTGCCTGAGCAATTAAATCGGGGGCATTCATACGCATCAAACGTTGCCCTGGGGTGACTTTTTGACCATCGATAATAAACACTTTTTCAATAAAGCCACTGACTTCTGCCCGGATATAAGCCTGTTGAGGCACGTACAGAACACCTTCAGTAGCGGTTTTATAAGCCACTGGAAAAAATCCTAACAACCAGACCATGGCTGCCAGGATAGTCCCAGAGACTAAGAAAATCCGCTTGCGTCTAGGCCTTAATTGAGGATCTGACATAGGTTTAGCCACCATTTTAATTACAGGTAAAAATAAACTGCTCCACACTGACCAACAACCCAGTAAGATACCGACAAAAAAGTACTGCGAGGCGACAAATAATGAGATGGCCACCATCACAAACAGTCTATACACATAGGCTGTGATGGCATAGCCGACTAACCAGAATGATTCAGACTTACTCTGTGCCTGAGGTTTTACCCCCGCCACTTTAAACAAATAGCGCTTACACAGATAGCCAAACTGATTATTACCGCGACTGCCTAAATTGGGTATTTCCAGAAAATCCGACAGTACGTAATACGCGTCAAAGCGCAACAGCGGATTGCCATTAAACAGTAGGGTGGAAAATCCGCCAATCAACATGACATTGAACGCTAAAGCTCTGACGATACCCGGCTCTATCATCACCCAGATGATCATGGCCAGAGCAGAGAGCATCAGTTCAGCCATGATACCGACGGCCCCCACCACCATACGCTGATATTTATTGCGAAAGGCACTCGCCGCAGAGGCATCCACATAGGGAACCGGAAACAGTACTAATAACATCACTCCCATCTCGTGCACTTCACCACCCCAGCGCTTTACCGCATAGGCGTGGCCGAGTTCATGAAAAACTTTAACAAAGGGATAGACCAGCACGATCAACAAGATGTTTTCTAGAGCGAGTAATCGATCGGTCATATTTTCGGTCAGTGCCGACCAATTAATCACTGCCAGTACCAGCGCTATGATAATGGTCAGCAGCCAAATGATGGCACCCGCCTTGGAAAAAAGACCTCTGGCGATGAACATACTAGACTGGAGAAACGTTTCGGGATCTAACATCGGGATACGAATGCTCAGCGGTGACTTCAACTGCTGCATCCATTTGCTGCGTGATTCCTGCACACGACGGCGCTGTAATTCTTCAATATCTGGCAGCGCATCGGTTTGTATGACATTGGCACGGTTTAACTGTGAGATTAGGCTAATCACTTCGTCCTGACTGGGTAACTCATCCCCCAGACTCTGGCAGGCGCCATCCCATACTTGTTGCAGTGTTTTTGAGCCGTCGAGTAAGCCAATAATTTTATAGGCCTGGGGCGAAAAACGCTGAAATTTGCCGGTGGCATGATCTTGTAATATATACCAGACCTTGTCCCGATAAACATGTCGATGGATAATGGCGTGTTTGCGCAGCCGTACCTTTAAGCCCGCGACTTTATACCAAGATGAACTAAACAGTGATCCTGACATTTAACAGCGCCTTTTAGGCTGCGATAAAAGCAGATAGTTGCCAGTGAATAGATCCACGGCTAGCCCCACCAAGACCAAATTTGTAAGCGCATCCACTCCTGCGCCTCTCGAGACCAGATATCCACTAACTTGCGCTCATCGATACTAATTTTGCCAATACCCTCCATGCCCGGTTGTAATTGCTCAAACTGCTCGGTGAACTTACCCTCGGCAATATAATAGGTCGCGCCATCTTGCGTCTCGGTCAATGGGGTTATTTTGCTCAAGGTAAAATCAAAGGCCTTTTCCGGCAGCGCCGACAAATACAAGCTGCCCCGCTGGCCGATTTTAAGATCGGCAATGCGACTCTCTTTAATTAACAGACTGATGCGATAGTTGTTATCCGGGGAAACTTTAAGCAGTACTTCACCTTTATTCACAGCGCTGCCAAGTCGCTGACTCAAATCACCACTGACAATTAAACCCTTAAACGGTGCTTTCAGCTCTGCTCTATCCAAGCGACTGTCAACCAGTTCCAACTGGGCGGCTACCTGTCCCTGCTGGGCGTTGATAATATTAATTTTCGCCCGGTCGTGAGTCGCCAGTGCCTCCTGGTATTGACGGTTGAGTTTAGATTTTTCACTGAGCCACTTTAAGCGCTCTAAATGCATATCTCGATTATCCAGGCGCACTAATACATCACCCGTATTGACACGATCTCCCGCGCGGGCTTGTGCCGTTTGGATATAACCATCGTAAGGGGAGACAATCGCTCTTTGCACGGCGCTTTCCAGACGTGCATCCGCCGATAGACGATAGTTACCGGTGGCACTATAGAGGAAATAACAGAGGCCGATTATTCCAATAAAAAAAAGTTTTCGGCCCAAATAACCGGCACCAAGCAAGCGACCTAGCTGTTTTTTGCCCGAGGAGAATATTTTCAGTAATAGCGCTCGATCATTGAGTCGTTTGTCCTCTAGCGCTGGCATCACCAAGCTGGTAATGCTCTGACAGAGATTCGCCTGGTAATCCGTAAAAGGGACATCTGGATTGCCCTCTAATACCAGCGCCCCTCGACTACTACCGGCCATATATAAGGGAATAGACAATACACAGGCATCTCCCTGCTGTTGCGATAGTCGTCGATGCGCCAGGAAAACCACACTATCGATAAGTGGAATTTCTGCTTCAGCAGTATTTTCTAGCAGCATTTCTGGGCGGGGGTAACAGATACTTTGATTCTGATCGATACACTCATCCATCACTTGTTCAATACTTTGGACTAAGTTCATTCGCTTGCCGAACTGGGTACTGTGTGATAAATGTTTTAAGCGCGAGCGATTATTTTTGTACTCTCCTAAACTAACTCTGTCACAGTTAAACAAGACCGCCAGCTCTGTTACCAACCGGACCGCGGCACTTTGATAATCGGGTTCTGAGAGTATGCGGGCCAAAATATCTACCCGTTCTGAGACGCCATTTTGTTGACGATTAAGTTGTTGCAGTTGGTTTTGGTAGTGGAGTACTTCGATACTGGCAATACTGTACTGTAAAAGTGCCATGGCCCGCTCGAGTTCACTCTGCTTTTGCACTTGCACAGCCATCGCCACCACGGCGATCAGTTGTTGATCGTTATTGATGTACAGTGGATAGATGAGCGCAAACGTTTCCTGCGCTGTGCTAGATGCCGGCGCCATGCTGGTGATTTGCGCCTGCTGAGCATTGTCTAGGTGCTCGGTAAGATCAACCAGGGCTAAGTAGAGTTCTGGGCTATCGGTCAAAGAGGCGACCTCTAACAGCACAGAACTGCTATCGACCACTTTAACCATGGCCGCTTGCAACCCGGGAATTAGTTTTGTCTGGCCAAATAACCAAGATTGGTAATACTGCTCTTTTTCTACATCTAGCGCTAATGAATTTTTATCAGTGCTGCCTTGAGGCGCTTGCCATTCACTTAAGTTAAGACCGTCATTCATCTTGTAATTACTTATCCTTAAAAACAGCACTTGCTACAGGGTTAGTCAGAAAAATGTGTACGACAGTGGCTCGCTGGATCAACACCTCTGGGCGACATCGATGTTACAACGATCCACACCGAGAAACAACTCTGAGGCTTGAGTTA
>JABSRA010000139.1 GCA_013215445.1 Oceanospirillaceae bacterium | reverse complement strand
TTCAAAGGATACCGTCCACAGTTCTTCTTCCGTACTACCGATATCACTGGTGATGTAACATTGCCTGAAGGCGTTGAGATGGTTATGCCTGGTGATAACGTTAAGATGGTTGTTGACTTGATAAACCCAATCGCGATGGAAGAAGGTTTACGCTTCGCTATCCGTGAAGGTGGTCGTACTGTTGGTGCTGGTGTGGTTTCAAAGATTACCAAGTAATAATTACTAATTTATTAGTGGTTTAAGCTTGTTAAATGACAGGGGTGTGACTATAATACGCATCCTTGTTTTTAGTAGGTCAGTGGCTCAATTGGCAGAGCAGCGGTCTCCAAAACCGCAGGTTGTGGGTTCGAGTCCCTCCTGGCCTGCCATTCTTAATCAAGAATGGCATCTGAAAGCAGATAGAGAATAGCAATCTAAAACATTTATTAACCCATTTATAGAGGCGCACAGCGTGAGTTCGAAGATTGAAACTAAAGGGTCTAAGCTCGATAGTCTAAAATGGTTAATAGTAGTGGCTTTAGTTGTTGCTGGTGTTGTTGGTAATTCTATCTATGCTGAGCAGTCATTGCTCTATCGTGTTGTAATTCTGCTGTTGTTAGCTGGTTTGGCTGGGTTTGTTGCCTTTCAAACTGTCAGAGGCGCAGCTTTTGTTATCCACATGAAAGAAGCAAAAAATGAAATTCGTAAAGTTGTGTGGCCCACTCGTCAAGAGACTGGTCAGACGACTATGATGGTTGTTGGTGTGGTTATTTTAATTGGCTTCCTGCTTTGGGGTTTAGATTCCTTTTTGGGCTGGGTTGTCTCTAGTGTGATTGGTTAGGGCGAAAGTTATGGCGAAGAATTGGTATATTATTCATGCTTACTCTAACTACGAAAAACGCGTAGTTACATCACTGGTAGATCGTATCGAAATTAACGGTATGGAAGATCTATTTGGTGAAATCTTAGTGCCCTCTGAAGAGGTCGTTGAGATAAGAGATGGAAAGAAGCGCAGGTCAGAGCGCAAGTTTTATCCGGGTTATGTCTTCATCGAGATGGAGATGAATGATGATACCTGGCAGTTGGTCAAGCACACCGATCGTGTGTTGGGCTTTATTGGTGGTAAGCGCGATCAGCCAGCACCAATATCTAAACGTGAAGCCGATGAGATGTTGTCTAGAGTCAGAAGTGGCAGTGAAGATGTGCCGCGTCCGAAGACAATGTTTGAGCCTGGTGAAGTTGTCAGAGTTACCGGTGGTCCATTTGCAGACTTTGACGGCACCGTTGAAGAAGTGGATTACAACAAGAATAAGTTGAAAGTGGCTGTATTAATATTTGGTCGATCAACACCTGTAGAGCTTGAGTTCGGGCAGGTTTCAAAGATTTAAAGCGTATTGTTTGACTAAGATCCCTACTTTTATTTTAAAGGTGGGGATTCTTTGTCTATAGAGAACGGGAAGCCGAGAGGCGTTTGACCCAATTAGGAGTTAGAAATGGCTAAGAAAGTAACAGCTTTTATCAAGCTGCAAGTTAAAGCCGGACAGGCAAACCCTAGTCCACCAGTTGGTCCTGCACTGGGACAGCACGGCGTTAATATCATGGAATTTTGTAAGGCGTTTAACGCTGCTACTCAATCCAATGAGCCAGGCATGCCAATCCCTGTTGTAATCACCGTTTATGCTGATCGCAGCTTTACCTTTATTACTAAGACACCTCCAGCTTCAGTTTTGTTGAAGAAGGCGCTGGGTCTTAAGAGTGGTTCTGGTCGTCCAAATACTGAAAAAGTGGGTACTGTTACTCGCGCTCAGTTGGAAGAGATCGCCACCGCTAAAATGGCTGATTTGACAGCGGCAGATATGGACGCAGCAGTGCGTACTATCGCCGGTTCTGCTCGCAGCATGGGTATACTTGTCGAGGGTCAGGAATAATGGCTAAGCTAACTAAACGTACTAAGGCAATTAACGCTAAAATTGAAGCGGGCAAAGCTTACTCAATTTCAGACGCTGTTGCGATTCTAGCAGATGTTTCTTCTGTTAAATTTAAAGAGTCAATTGAACTTGCAGTTAACTTGGGTGTTGACCCACGTAAATCTGATCAAGTGGTTCGTGGCTCTACCGTATTACCAGGCGGAACTGGCAAAGACGTTCGTGTTGCTGTATTTGCTCAAGGCGAAAATGCTGAGAAAGCAAAAGCAGCTGGCGCAGACATCGTTGGTTTTGAAGACCTAGGTGAAGCGATCAAAGGCGGCGAGATGAACTTCGACGTTGTTATCGCCACACCAGACGCAATGCGTGTTGTTGGTCAGTTAGGTCAAATCTTAGGTCCACGTGGTCTGATGCCTAACCCTAAGGTTGGTACCGTTACGCCAGACGTAGTGACTGCGATCAAGAATGCTAAAGCCGGTCAAGTACGTTTCCGTACTGACAAGAACGGTATCATTCATGCGGGAATCGGCAAAATCGATTTCACTGCAGATGCAATTAAAGGCAACATCGAAGCGTTAATCGCTGAAGTTAAGAAGCTTAAGCCAGCTTCTGCTAAAGGTGTTTACTTAAAGAAAATAATCTTGTCCTCTACTATGGGTCCAGGATTATTGATCGATCAGACCTCTCTAGAGATCTGATTGGTCGCCAGCTCTAGGGCTGGCTAAAGGTTTTTTGAGGGTCTTCACCCTCTGCTAGACAGAGACGAAGACCGTTAAAGACCGCAGGTGAAACGACAGCTTCTGTTGTGGTTTCTTAATGGCGAAAGCTGGCCTGCGCAGACGGTGAGTACCACCGTACTCGATATGAACCAGATTGTTGGTTTGTGAAAATGACCGAAAGGTCTGTTTAGGAGTTTATTGTGGCATTAGGACTAGAAGATAAAAAAGCGATAGTCGCAGAAGTCCAAGAAGCTGCTCAAAACGCAATCTCTGCTGTAGTTGCAAATTCACGCGGTGTATCCGTTGTGGATATGACAACACTACGTAAGCAAGCTCGTGAAAGCGGTGTTTGGTTACGTGTTGTTCGTAACACATTAGCAAAGCGTGCATTGCAAGGAACTGAGTTTGAGTGTCTAACTGACTCTCTAGTTGGTCCTTCAATTATTGCATTCTCTTCCGATCACCCAGGTGCCGGTGCGCGAGTTCTTAACGACTTCGCCAAGGGAAATGACAAATTTGAGCTGAAATCTGCTGCCTTTGAAGGCGCGCAGGTGGACATCGCAATGTTGGCAAGCTTGCCGACATACGACGAAGCAATCGCGATGATGATGAGAGTAATGAAAGAAGCTTCCGCTGGGAAACTTGTTCGTACTATCGCCGCTATCCGCGATCAGAAAGAAGAGCAAGCTGCTTAACTTTCTCGCTAATACATTAAAGTTTAAACGAGCATATTTGCTCAATTAATAGGAAATAAGTCATGTCTCTGACTAAAGAAGATATCATCAATGCAGTCGCTGAAATGTCTGTAATGGACGTTGCTGAACTAGTATCTGCAATGGAAGAAAAATTTGGCGTATCAGCTGCTGCTGTTGCTGCTGGGCCTGCTGCTGGCGCTGAGTCTGCTGCTGAGCAAACTGAATTCGACGTCATCCTAACGGGTGCTGGCGAGAAGAAAGTAAGTGCTATCAAAGCTGTTCGCGCGGCGACTGGTCTAGGTCTTAAAGATGCTAAGGCATTGGTAGACGGCATTCCTTCTACTATTAAAGAAGGCGCAAGCAAAGAAGAAGCAGAAGCATTAAAAGCAGAACTTGAAGCCGCTGGTGCTTCTGTCGAGCTTAAGTAATATTGCTTATGCAAAATCAGCAGAGTAAATCTGACTGATTGTTAAAATGGCTGGTGCCAATGGCGCCGGCCTTTTTCCGTTATTTAGTAAAGACATGTTTTAATGCTTTACTCGATACATCTCTTTTCTAAATAACGGTTTGTTCGTTTAGAGGTCCCCCTTTAAATGACAGATCAACTTGGTGCACAGGCTGGGGAAAAATTGATGGCATATACATTCACTGAGAAGAAACGCATTCGTAAGGATTTCAGCAAATTGCTCGAAGTCATGGATGTACCTTACCTGTTGGCGATACAGTTAGATTCGTACCGCCGCTTTCTGCAGGAAGGGGTAAACGCGAGCGATAGACAAGAAGAAGGTCTACACGCAGCCTTTAAATCGGTATTTCCAATCGTCTCATATTCGGGCAATGCTGCTCTAGAATATGTAGGTTATCGTCTTGGGAAGCCAATTTTTGATGTTAAAGAATGCCAGTCACGTGGTATTACGTACGCTGCACCGCTTAGGGTTAAAGCACGTTTAGTGATTTATGATCGCGAGTCTTCGAACAAGGCGATCAAAGATATTAAAGAGCAAGAAGTCTATATGGGTGAGATGCCTTTAATGACGGATAACGGTACCTTTGTAATCAATGGTACTGAGCGTGTTATCGTTTCACAGCTACATAGATCACCGGGTGTGTTCTTTGATCACGATAAAGGTAAAACTCACTCTTCAGGCAAGTTACTCTACTCAGCGAGAATAATTCCGTACCGTGGTTCATGGTTAGATTTGGAATTTGATCCAAAAGATAATTTGTTTGTACGTATTGATAGACGTCGTAAATTGCCAGCGACTATCTTGTTGCGTGCGCTGGGTCATTCGACTCAAGATATTGTCGATATGTTCTTCGACAAGATCAGTTGGACGATTAGTGCTGACATTATACAGATGGAATTATCTCCCGAGCGCTTGCGCGGTGAGACCATGGCTTTTGAAATTGTCGATCCAAAGGGTAACGTCATTGTTGAAGCTGGCCGTCGTATTACGCCGCGCTTGATCAAGAAGATGTCCGAAGCCGGTATGAAGTACTTGGAAGTGCCTCGTGAATACTTGCTGGATAAGACCTTGGCGACCGATATTGTCGATAAGTCAACTGGCGAGCTAGTGGCCAATTGTAATGATTTAATTACCGATGAAGTCTTAGATGCGCTGATTGAAGCGGGCGTTAAAGACATCGAAACGCTATACAGTAACGAGCTGGACAATGGCCCGTTCATGTCTACTACGCTGCGTATAGATCCAACCCGCACTGCCCTAGAGGCGCTGGTTGAGATTTACCGTATGATGCGTCCCGGCGAGCCACCGACTAAAGAGTCGGCAGAGAACTTGTTCCAGAACTTGTTCTTCTCGGATGAGCGCTATGACATGTCAGCGGTTGGTCGTATGAAGTTCAACCGTCGTCTCGGCCGTGAGTCAGAAACCGGTTCTGGTGTGTTAGATAACAACGATGTATTAGATGTTATCAAGACCTTGATCGATATTCGCAACGGCAAAGGCGTGGTCGATGATATTGACCACTTAGGCAACAGACGGATACGCTCTGTTGGCGAAATGGCTGAAAACCAATTCCGTGTTGGACTAGTGCGCGTTGAACGTGCGGTTCGTGAGCGCTTGAGCATGGCTGAAGCTGATAACTTGATGCCTCAAGACTTGATCAATGCTAAGCCTGTGGCTGCAGCGGTTAAAGAATTCTTTGGCTCTAGTCAGTTATCGCAGTTTATGGATCAGAACAATCCACTCTCTGAAGTAACTCACAAGCGTCGTGTTTCGGCATTGGGCCCAGGTGGTCTGACCCGTGAGCGCGCCGGTTTTGAAGTGCGTGACGTACACCCGACTCACTATGGTCGAGTTTGTCCAATCGAGACGCCAGAGGGACCGAACATCGGTCTGATTAACTCACTGGCAACTTATGCGCGTACCAATCACTATGGTTTCATTGAAACACCTTATAGAAAGGTAATCGATGGTTTCATCACTGATGAAATTCAGTACTTGTCGGCAATCGATGAAGGTGAATATGTTATCGCTCAGGCGACGGCACCCGTTGATGCTAACAAGCGCTTTGTTGAAGAGATGGTTACAGTTCGTTTCCAGGGCGACACCACGGTAACACCGGCGGAAAATGTATCCTACATGGATGTATCGCCACGTCAGGTTGTCTCTATCGCCGCAGCATTGATTCCGTTCTTAGAGCACGATGATGCTAACAGAGCGTTAATGGGATCGAACATGCAGCGTCAGGCTGTTCCTACGCTACGTGCTGATAAGCCGGTAGTAGGTACAGGCATGGAGCGCTATGTCGCCCGTGACTCTG